>DASXWF010000692.1:0-15161 GCA_036503835.1 Polyangiaceae bacterium
CGCCTCGTACTCCGCGTTGGGGCTCAGCCACGAGGTGCTTTGCTTGGCCTCGCGGGTCGCCTTCAGCGCGTACGCCTCGAAGCGTTCCACGAACGAGTCGCGCTCGGTCTTGCCGTCCCAGCCGAACGGCCAGGCCCCGACCAACGCCTGGAAACAGAGATAGCGGTCCGAGGCGCTCGGCGCGAGCTCACCGTCGAGATCGGTCATGCCGGCTTCCGCCATCCGCTCCCAGCGGCGCACGGTGCGGCGCCAGACGCCCGGCAGCTCGGACAGCACGGCGATTCGCGCCGCGGCGTCCTCGCCGCGCTTGGTGTCGTGCGTCGAGGTGGTCAGCATCGAGAGCGGCCAGGAGCGGGCGCGCTCTTCGTTCGCCCGGTGGAACTCATCGACGGAAGCTCCGAACTTGGCCGGGCTGCCGCCGACCTCGTTGAGGCAGAGCAGCCGCGAGTAGCGATAGAAGACCGTATCTTCGACGGCCTTCGCGGTGACCGGCGCCGTGAGCTGCTGGAAGCGCAGGGCGAAGGTCGTGCGCTCGCGCGCGTCGGGTGCCCCGCCGTTGGTGCTCCGGTTCAGCAGGCGTTCCTCGATGAATTGGAAGATGGACGCCGGCAAGTCGGGGTTTCGCCGGCGTGCCAGGCGCACGCTCGCCCGGATCACGCGCGTGGCGTCGTCCTGCTGCTCCGGAACCTCTCTGAGGTACGTGCGATACACGGGAAATGCGGCAATCACCTCGGCGAGCGCGCGCGTGAGGCTCCCCAGGGTGAAGTCCCTGGAGCAGCGGTCCCCCATCGCAATGCGCTGGAGACGCCGGGAAAGAACGTCGAGCTCGCTCACGAGCGAGTGTTCGAGCACGTAGCGTTTGGCGTCCCGCACGTGTTCCGAGAGCGAACGGGTGTCGCCGGTGAACTCCGTGTAGAACTGGGTGAGCGCGCGTTCGGCGTTCGAATCGACCCAGAGTCCGGATACCGTGGCTCCGAACTCGTACCCCGTCGTGCCGTCGACGGGCCAGGTCCTCGGCAGATCCTCGCCGCGGGCCAGGATCTTCTCGACCAGGACCGGCAGCGGACGCGTGACGTCGTCGGGCGCGGACGGTTCGCCTCCGGGACGCTGAAAATGACGCTGCAGGCTCTCGAGGTACCCGAACGGATCGTAAAGGCCGTCCGCATGATCGAGGCGGACCCCCTGGACGCGCTGCTCCTCGATCAGGCGGAACAAGAGCTCGTGGGCCCGCTCGAAGATCGCCGGCACTTCCATGCGGATGGCGGCCAGATCGTTCACGTCGAAGAAGCGTCGATAGTTGATCTCTTCGCCCGCCACCTGCCAGGACGCGAGCCGGTAGCTCTGGTTCCCCAGCAGCCGGTCCAGGGCGTCGAAGCTGGCCGACGAACCGACGATGCCGTTGAGCTCGCGCAGGCTCTTTTCGATGCCGTCGCGCAGCGCCGGGGCGCGCTCGAGCAACGCCGAGAGGCGCCGTTCGATGACCTGGCATTCGCGCCGGCGCTGGCGCCGCCGTCCGGGAGCCGTCTCCTCGCGCCCGGGCAGGTGAGCGAGCGCGTAGAGGATGCTCTCGAGCTCCTCGCGATCGGCGTCACCTTCGAAGAGCCCCGACTGCAGGAGCCCCGCCTCGAGCAGCGGCGTCAGCGATTCCGGCGCGAGAGGCAGACAAAGCCCGCCGTAGGTGAGGCGGAACGCCGGCGTCTGCCAGACGACCTGGAGCTCTCCGCGCTCGAGCACCTCCCCGTATTGCCCGGCCAGGATGGGCAAGAGCACGCGCCCTTCGAGATCGGCGCGCGGCGGGTTCCAGTCGATGTCGAAGAAGTCCGCGCAGAGGGAGCTCTGGCCGTGCTCCAGCACGTCGTCCCAGGCGCGGTTCTGGCCGCCCGCGATGCCCATGTGATTGGGCACGAAGTCCACGAGCAGCCCGAGCCCGAGGCGCTGCAAGGCCGCCGAGAGCTCGAGGAAGCCCGGCTCGCCGCCCAGCTCCGGGTTGAGCCGGGCGTGATCGATCACGTCGTAGCCGTGCTCGCTGCCCTTGGCGGCGGCGAGCACCGGCGAACAGTACACGTCGGTGATTCCGAGCTCGTGCAGGTAGCGCAGGATGCCGCTCGCCTCGTGAAAGCCGAAGCCCGGCTTCAGCTGCAAGCGATACGTCGCGTTGAAGCGATGCCCGTTGCCGCTGGCGCGCACCACGCGCGAGTGCGAACGATAGAGCTTCAGCGAACGGGCCGCCAGCGCCGTCATCTGGCCGGGAAGAACGGTCTCTTCTGCGTGGTCGTCCTCGGTGTTGACGAGCAATTGCCACGGCTCGGTCGAGGATTCGAGCTCGGGCACGACGAAGCGTGCCGGTTCGAAGCCAGAGTTGACGAGCAGCAAGAGATTGTCGTCCACGAGGGGGCGGCCGGCCTCGTCCACGTCGTCGACGCCGCGTCCTGCGAGGAACATCGCGAGCGCGCGCGACTCGGGGTTCTTCCAGTCCGCCTCGGACATCGGCGCGCCGTCCGGCCCGAACCACAGCAAATCCCGGAGATTGGTGCCTGCGACGCCGAGCCCGCTGAAGAACTTGGAGCGCCGCAGCGTCGGGTGCTCGCGGCGAATGCGCAAGAGCAGCCGCGTGAAGTCGAGTAAGGCCCGCCCGTCCTCGCTCGGTGTCCAGTCGAGGTAGCTGAGCTCGTTGTCCTGGCAGTACGCGTTGTTGTTGCCGCGCTGCGATCGTCCGAACTCGTCGCCCGCGAGCAGCATCGGCGTGCCCTGCGAGAGAATCAGCGTCGCGAGCAGGTTGCGTTGCTGCCGCCGGCGGAGCTCCAGCACGCCGGCGTCTTCCGTCGCGCCTTCGGCGCCGTGGTTGTAGGAGCGTTCGTCGTTGTTGCCGTCGCGGTTCCCCTCCTGATTCGCCTCGTTGTGCTTCTGGTCGTAGCTCACGAGGTCCGCGAGCGTGAAGCCGTCGTGTGCGGTCACGAAGTTGATGCTCGCCGCCGGCGGCCGGCCGCTCGTCTCGTAGAGATCGCTGCTGCCCGTCAGGCGATAGCCCATCTCGCCGAGCACGCCGGAATCGCCGCGCCAGAAAGCGCGCACGGCGTCGCGGTAGCGCCCGTTCCACTCCGCCCAGCGCACGGGAAAGTTGCCGACCTGGTAGCCGTTCTCGCCGACGTCCCAGGGTTCTGCGATGAGCTTCAGGGGGCTCAGCGTGGGGGATTGATGGATGAGCGTGAAGAAGCTCGAGAGCTGGTCGACCTCGTGGAGCTGGCGCGCGAGAGAGGCCGCGAGATCGAAGCGGAAGCCGTCGACGTGCATCTGCGACGCCCAGTAGCGGAGCGAGTCCATGATGAGCGCGAGCACCTGGGGACTTCGCACGTTGAGCGTGTTGCCGGTGCCGGTGGTGTCGAAGTAGTAGCGCTGGTCGTTCTCGACGAGGCGGTAATACGTCTTGTTGTCGATACCCTTGAAGCTGAAGGTCGGGCCGAGGTGGTTGCCCTCGGCCGTGTGGTTGTAGACGACGTCGAGCACCACCTCGATGCCGGCCCGGTGCAGGGCGCGCACCATTTGTTTGAACTGCCGGACTTCGCTGCCGGGCTCGCTGCCGGAGCGGTAGCGTACGTCGGGCGCGAAGAAGCCGATGCTGTTGTACCCCCAGTAATTCCTGAGCCCCTTTTCGAGGAGCGACAGGTCGTCCACGAACGCGTGGATCGGCAGGAGCTCGATGGCGGTGACGCCGAGCTTCGTCAGGTATTGGACGACGGCGGGGTGCGCGATGCCGAGGTACGTCCCGCGGAGCTCCTCGGGCACTTCGGGGTGACGCATCGTCAATCCGCGCACGTGGGCCTCGTAGATCACGGAGCGGCGGAGCGGCGTGCGCGGCGGCTCGTCGCCTTCCCAATCGAAGCTCGTGTCCACGACGAGCCCGCGCGGTGCGCCGAGCGCCTGCTCCGGATTCGCCGCCAGATCGTCCTTGCCGATGTCGTGGCCGAAGCAGCCCGCCTTCCAGTTCTCGACGCCGTCGAGCGCCTTCGCGTACGGATCGAGCAGCACGACGTTCGGATTGAAGCGATGGCCCTGGGCAGGATCGTACGGACCCTGCACGCGATAGCCGTAGCGCTGGCCCGGACGCACGTCGGGCAGGTACGCGTGCCAGACGAACGCGGTCTTCTGCGTGAGCGGCACCCGCGTCTCGCCGCCGTCCGCGTCGAACAGGCACAGCTCGACCCCCGTCGCGTGCGCCGAAAATAGCGCGAAATTTACCCCTTCGCCGTCCCACGTGGCGCCGAGTGGATGCGCCGATCCCGGAAGCACTTTCACGCGCCCGCGAATTGCGAGAAGCGTGCCGCAGGAGAAGTAGCGGAATTTCGCGGGGAAAAACGCCACCGGTCGGCCGGCGTCCGCGGCCCTTTGTCGCGCCGCGGCGTTCACGTGCGCCCGCTTGCCATCACTGGGGGACCCTTCGCCTCGGGTCCGGAAGTCGCTCGGGACGCGGGCCAACGAGGACGATACAGCGCAGCGGCACACGCCGTGCATCGCGTTCTCTGCGATGCAACGCGCGACGGACCTGGTCTGTTTCTCCCATCTGCGCTGGAACTTCGTCTTTCAGCGCCCGAACCATTTGATGAGTCGCTGCGCGCGGGAGCGGCGCGTGTTCTTCTTCGAAGAGCCGTGCTTCGAAGGCGCCGTGTCGCACAGCGTCGTGCGCGAAGTCGAGCCGAACCTGTTCGTGGTGACTCCCTGGTTGCCGGTGGGACTCGACGAAGAGGCTGTCTCGAGCGAGCTGCGGCGGCTCTTGTCCGAGGTCCTCGTCAGCCGGCAAGTGTCCGAGCCGCTCTTGTGGTTTTACACGCCGATGGCGCTCGCGTTCGCTGGAGCCTTGCCCGCCTCGCTCATCGTCTACGATTGCATGGACGAGCTCTCGGCGTTTCACGGCGCGCCCGCGCGCTTGCGCGAGCTCGAGCGCGAGCTCTTCGCGCGGGCCGACCTGGTCTTCACGGGGGGCGCGAGCCTGTACCAAGCCAAACGCGAGCAGCACGCGGACGTGCACCTCTTCCCGAGCAGCGTGGACGTGAAGCACTTCTCGGAGGCTCAGCGCTCGCTTCCCGAGCCTCCCGACCAGGAGCGGCTCGAGCGACCGCGCGTCGGATTCTTCGGGGTGATCGACGAACGCATGGATCTCGATCTGATCGATCGGCTCGCGCGTGCGAGGCCGAATTGGCAAATCGTGATGGTGGGGCCCATCGTGAAGATCGAGCCGGCGCGATTGCCGCGGCGCCCGAACGTTCACTACCTCGGCCAGAAGAGCTACGCCGAGCTACCCCGCTACCTCGCCGGTTGGGATGTCGCGATCATGCCGTTCGCGCTGAACGAAGCCACGCGCTTCATCAGCCCGACCAAGACGCTCGAATACCTGGCAGGCGGCAAGAGCGTGGTCTCGACGCCGATCCAGGACGTGGTCTCGCCCTACGCGGAGCAGCAGCTCGTTCGCGTGGCAGACGCAGACGGCTTCGTCAGCGCCGTGGCCGCCGCGCTCGCCGAGGGCAGCGACCCCGGCAAGCGCAGCAGGGTCGAAGCGGTTCTCGCGCAGAGTTCCTGGGACAGCACCTGGTCGCGGATGTCGAGGCTGATCGAGAGCAAGCTCGCGACGCCGGAAAGCAGGGCCAGCTGATGGAGCGGATGCATTTCGACTATCTCGTGGTCGGAGCGGGATTCGCGGGAAGCGTGATCGCCGAGCGGCTCGCGAGCGAGCTCGGCCAAAGCGTGCTGCTCTGCGACAAGCGCCCGCACCTGGGCGGCAACGCCTACGACCACTACGACGCGGCCGGCATCCTGGTGCACAAGTACGGCCCGCACATCTTCCACACCTCGTCGGCGCGCATTTTCGACTATCTCGCGCGCTTCACCGAGTTTCGGCCGTACGAGCATCGCGTCCTCGCCAGCGTGGACGGCAAGCTCGTGCCCTTCCCGGTGAACCTGACGACGCTGGAACAGCTCTACGGCGGGACGTTCGACGCCGAGACGGCCGAACGCTTCTTCCGCGAGCGCGCGGAGCCGTTCGCGCATCCGAAAAACTCGGAGGAGGTCGTCGTGGGCAAGATCGGACGCGAGCTCTACGAGAAGCTGTTCAAGAACTACACGAAGAAGCAGTGGGGCCGCGACCCGTCGGAGCTCGACGCCGCGGTGGCGGCGCGTGTCCCGGCGCGGCTCAATCGCGACGATCGCTACTTCACGGACCAGTTCCAGGCCATGCCCAAGCACGGCTTCACGCACATGTTCGAGAACATGGTGTCGCACGAGAACATCCGCATCGTGCTCGACGCCGACTACCGCGACGTGCTGAAGCAGGTGCGCTGCCGCAAGCTCGTCTACACGGGCCCGATCGACGCGTTCTTCGAGTATCGTTTCGGTCCGCTTCCCTACCGATCGCTCGAGTTCAAGTACGAGACTCTCGAGCAAGAGCGGCTACAGCCCGTTGCCGTCGTGAACTACCCGAACGAGCACGACTACACGCGCGTGACCGAGTTCAAGCACCTGACGGGCCAGGTCCACCCCAAGACCAGCATCATCTACGAGTTTCCGAAGGGCGAAGGCGAGCCGTATTACCCGATTCCCTCCCCGGAGACCGCGCGGATCTACGAGAAGTACAAGGAGCTCGCCGACGCCACGCAGGACGTCCACTTCGTGGGCCGCCTCGCGACGTACCGCTACTACAACATGGATCAGGTCGTCGGCCAGTCGCTCGCGACCTTCGACCGGATCCGTGCCAGCCGTGACCCCCACGTCACGCAACCCAGGGCCCGGCGAGCCGAAGCCTGGGGTTAGCCGTGCCGCGGCATCGCGCTCAACTCGGGTTGCGCGTCACCCCCGGCGCGGCGCCTCCGAGCGGCGACGCGGTCGATCCGCTCGGCTACCCGCGCCCGCAGTTCCGCCGGGCCGATTGGATTTCTCTGAACGGAACGTGGGACTTCGCGATCGACGCCGAAGCCGAATGGAGCCTGGACGAGGTCAGGTGGGACACGAGGATCGTGGTGCCGTTCGCGCCCGAGACCGCCGCCAGCGGCGTCGGGGACATGGGGCTCTACAAGGCGGCCTGGTATCGCCTGAAATTCCGCGCCCCGCGCCTGAGCCCGGACGAGCGCCTGCTCCTGCACTTCGGGGCCGTCGACTACTACTCGATGGTCTGGGTGGACGGCACCCTCGCCGTGGAGCACGAAGGCGGCTACACGCCGTTCTGGGCGGACATCACGGATTTGCTCCACGAGGGCGTCGAGCACGAGCTCATCGTGCGCGCCCACGACGATCCCAGCGACCTCGAGAAGCCCCGCGGCAAGCAGGACTGGCAGCTCGAGCCGCACGCCATCTGGTACCCACGGACCACGGGCATCTGGCAAACGGTGTGGCTCGAACGGGTCCCGGCCACGCGCCTCGTCAGCATTCAGTGGACCGCGAACGTCGAACGCTGGGAAATCGGCCTCGACGCGTTCGTGACGGCGGCGCGGCCGGGTAACTTGCGGATCGGGGTCAAGCTCTGGGTGGACGATCTGATCCTCGCGCAGGATCAGTACACGGTGGTGGCGGGCGAGGTGCACCGGCGCATCGCCCTTTCCGATCCGGGCATCGACGATTTTCGCAACGAACTCCTGTGGAGCCCGTTCGCGCCCAAGCTGATCGAGGCGGAGATCGAGCTGATCGACGAAGACGCGCGCCGAATCGATCTCGTTCACAGCTACACGGCGCTGCGCGCTTTCGCGGTCCAGGGCGATCGCTTCGTGCTGAACGGGCGACCGTACCCGCTCCGGATGGTGCTCGATCAGGGGTACTGGCAGGACTCCGGCCTCACCCCGCCGAGCGACGCGGCCGTGCGGCGCGACGTCGAGCTCGCCAAGGCGATGGGGTTCAACGGCGTGCGCAAGCATCAGAAGATCGAGCTGCCGCGCTACCTGTACTGGGCCGATCGACTGGGGCTTCTGGTGTGGGAGGAGATGCCGAGCGCTTATCGCTTCTCGCGCCGCTCGGTGGAGCTCGTCACGCGCCAGTGGCTCGAGACGATGCGCCGCGACAGCAGCCACCCCTCGATCATGGCCTGGGTACCGTTCAACGAATCGTGGGGCGTGCCCAACCTGCCGGACAGCGTCACGCAACGCAACTACATCCGAGCGCTCTACTTTCTGACCAAGACTCAGGACCCCACGCGCCCGGTCGTCGGCAACGACGGCTGGGAGAGCGTCGCGACCGACATCGTGGGCATCCACGACTACGACGAGGATCCGAAGCGCCTCGCTCGGCGCTACTTCACACGCGAGGTGCCGACGCTGCTCAAGCGCGAACGCCCGGGCGGGCGGGCGCTGGTGCTCGAGGGAACGGTGCCGGGTGAGCATCCCATCGTCCTCTCCGAGTTCGGCGGCATCGCCGTGCTCGACCAGCAGGGCGCCTGCTGGGCCTACTCGCACTGCGAAACGCCCGACGCGTTCGCGTTACGCTTTCAGGAGCTGTTGAAGGCCGTGCGTTCGCTCGAGCTCCTGGCCGGTTTTTGCTACACGCAGTTCGCGGACACGTACCAGGAGGCGAACGGCCTCTTGCGCGCGGACCGCACGCCCAAGGTGCCGCTCGACGTCATCGCCGAGGCGGTGACCGGCTCGCGCACGGGGAAGGCCCGCACCGAGATGCCCCCGGAAAAGCTGATCAACCCCGCGCTGGCCGCGAACGAGGAAGGAAAATCCGATTAGTCACTCAGCTGGCGCGTGCGGTGCGTGCGGGCTCGACGCTGCGAAGCGTCGTGCTCGGGCCGTCGACGCGAGGTCCGCTCGACTCGAAGACGAGCGGGTCGAGGCAGAATTGGCGGCGCGAAAACGCGGGATCCCACGCGTGGTACGCTACGTAGTCCGTCGTTCCGTCGGGGCCGCGAACGATCGAGTTGTGGCCCGGCCCGAGCCAGGCCCCCGGCTTCGAGCGCAGCACGCGCGGACCTTCTTCGGAACCCGAGCCGTCGTACGGGCCGAGGACGTGATCGGCGACCGCGTAGTCGATCCCGTAGCGTTCGCTGTCCCAGCGCCCGCCGCTGTACAGGCAGTAGATCCGACCGTTTCTGCGGACGACCGCGGGCCCCTCGAGCGTGTGCCAGTCGTAGCGCGCGCCGTACATCGGCCGGTCGCTCATGAAGCGCTGCCAGTCGTGGCGAGCGCGGAGTACGGTAATCGTAGTCGGAGCGAGGGCGAGCATCGAGTCGAGTGGCTGGACGACGAGCGCCGTCCCCGGCCGCACCGGATTGCCCTGCTCGTCGCGGTCGTCGAGGAAGTCTCGCGCGTAGAAGAGGTACCAGCGGTCACCGTCGAAGAATGGGTGAGGGTCGATGGCGAACGGACAACTCGCGAGGCTCGTGAGACGCACGCCCGCGTCGCGGTACGGGCCGAGCGGCTGCCGGCTCGTGGCCACGCGGAGGTGATGCAGCCGGTCGCCGAAGCCCACGGAGTAGTACAGGTAGAAAATTCCCTGCGAGTAGGCGACCTCGGGCGCCCAGAAGGTGTAGCCGTGCGTGGCGTAGGGCCTGACGAGCGCCTTGCCCGCGCGCGACCAGCTCACGAGATCGGTCGACGAATAGGCGGGAAAGATGCTGGGTTCGTGGTGCGCGGGGGTGGTCCCGGCGGCCTCGTCCGCTCCGGTTCCGAGGAGGTAGTAACGCCCCTCGTGCGACCAGACGAAAGGATCGCCCAGGTAGTCAGGGATGAGCGGGTTGCGATAGGTGCGCCTGCGGTCCTCCATCGCTTCCGGATCATGCAGGGTCCGCGCCAGCCGCGAGCGTGCGCGAGGGCGGTATGACGAGCCGCACGGGAGCGAGCGTGGTGGCGGAAGCGCTCGCTGGAGGCCGCTTTGTCTGGCTCACCGGGATCGAGGACACGTTCATCACGGCGCGTCACCCGCGTACGGGCCGCGGCCTCGACGAATACGAGCTCACCGAACATTATGCGCGCTGGCGCTCCGACCTCGGCCTCGCGGCGGAGCTCGGAGTCGGGGCGATTCGCTACGGGATTCCCTGGCACCGCGTCAATCCGTCGCGCGGGCGCTGGGACTTCTCGTTCGCCGACGCGACGCTCGACTACTTGCTCGAGCGCGAGATCGAGCCCATCGTGGACCTCGTGCACTACGGTGTGCCCCCCTGGATCGAGGGCGCGTTTCTGCACGCCGACTACCCGCGCTACGTCGCGGAGTACGCCGCGCGCGTCGCTGAGCGGTTTCAGGGACGGATCCGGGCGTTCACGCCGCTGAACGAGCCGCGCATCACCGCCTGGTACGCCGGCAAGCTCGGATGGTGGCCGCCCTTTCAGCGCGGTTGGTCGGGGTTTTTTCGAGTCCTGGTCGGGGTCGCGCGCGGCATCGTGGCGACCGAGCGCGCGCTGCGCGCGTGCGATCCGAACGTCGTGTCCCTCCACGTCGACGCCGCCGACCTCTACACGCCGGCCACGCCCGATCTCGAGGCCGAAGCCGCGCGCCGGCAACTGGTCGGCTTTCTCGCGCTCGATCTCGTGAGCGGTCGCGTGGACGAGCATCACCCGCTGTTCTCGTGGCTCGTCCAGCAAGGCGTGAAGCCGGCCGAGCTCGAGGCGCTGCGCGACCGTCCCCTCGAGCTCCGTGCGCTCGGCATCAATCTGTATCCGCTCTTCTCCGGAAAGATCCTGAAGCGGAGCGGCGGCCGGCTGCGCGCGCTGATGCCCTACGCGGGTCCGGAGGTCCTCGAGCGCCTGTGCGAGCTCTACTATGCGCGCTACCGAGTGCCGATCGTGATCTCGGAGACGGCGAGTGAAGGGAGCGTGGCGCGGCGCTCAGCCTGGCTTTCGGCGTCGATCGCGGCCGTCGCGCGCGTGCGCGCGCGGGGCGTTCCCGTCGTCGGCTACACGTGGTGGCCGCTGTTCGCGCTCGTGGCCTGGGCCTACCGCCAGGGAGGAAAGGCGCCCGGGCACTACCTGAAACAGATGGGACTCTGGGATCTGATTCCGAACGCGAGCGGCGCGCTCGAGCGCGTGCCGACGCCGCTGGTGGCGAGCTATCGGGCGCTGGCCGCGGGGGCGGCGCCCGTCGTTCAGGGCGTGTGACACGCGCGCGAGGGCAACATGTTCAAGAGCTTTTACATGGCGGGTTTCGAGTGCGCGACCGGCAAGAACGCTCATGCTCAGTGGATCGACCAGATTGCCGCGACCGAGCACGAGCGCTTCGTGGACACCGACTACGCGCTGCTCGCCGGGTGCGACATCTTCACGCTGCGCGAAGGAGTACGCTGGCCGCTCGTCGATCGCAGCACGGGCTACGACTTTTCGTCCCTGGACGCGTTCGTGGCCGCCGCGCGGCGCTACGAGATGGAAGTGCTCTGGGATCTATTCCACTTCGGCTATCCAGATCGGTTCGACCCGTTCTCCGCGAACTTTCCGGCGGAGTTCGCGCGCTACTGCGGCGCCGTCGCACGCCACGTCTGCCGCGAGTTGCCGGGGCCGTATTACTTCACGCCCGTGAACGAAGGTTCGTACTTCGCGCACGCGGCCGGTGAAATCGGGTGCTTCGCGCCGCACGCCCGGGGCCGGGGGCACGAGCTCAAGGTGTGTCTCGCGCGCGCCGCGCTGGCGGGCGTCCGCGCCATCCGTGAGGCGTGTCCCGCAGCGCGCTTCGTCAGCGTCGATCCGATCTGTCACGTCGTCGAGCCGTTCGGCGCGGACGGCGCGTTCGGCCGGCGTGTGCGCGAATTCAACCACGAGGTCGTCTTCCAGTTCATGGACATACTGGCCGGGCGCCTCATGCCCGAGCTCGGCGGAAGCCGTGATTGCCTGGATATCGTGGGAGTGAACTACTACTGGACCAACCAGTGGGAGCTCGGAGACGAGCAGCGTCCGCTCGCTCTTTGCGATCCACGCAGGCTGCCGGTTTCCGCGCTCGTGCGCCGGGTCGCGCGCCGTTACGGGGGATCGGTGCTGCTCAGCGAGACCGGCCAGAAGGACGAAGCACGCTCGCGCTGGATCGACGAGCTCTCGAGCTCGTCGATCGAACTCCTCGCCGACGGCTACCGCTTCGAAGGCGTGTGCCTGTACCCGGTCCTCGGTATGTCGGAGTGGCACGATCGCGAGCGCTGGACGCGCATGGGACTCTGGGATCTCCTGCCCGCGGCGAAAGGGCTCGAGCGCGTGCCGCATTGGCCCGCGCTCGACGCGCTGGCCCGCGCACAGCGCGGGCTCGAGCGATACCGGGCGGCGAGCGTGTCCATGGCTTCGACCGGCTGAAACGGCGAGCAGAGCCGTGCCGCGGTTCAGTCGCGGAGCGGCGCGCCCACGCACGCGATGAAGGTATCCGAACCGTTCGCGGGCAGGCCCTCTCCGACGAAGCGGAGCACGCGCCGCTTGGTTTCTCCGCACGCGGCGACCAATTCGGGATTGCCGATGCCCTGAGCCGGATCGACGTAGCAGTAGCCATAGGCGTTCGGGTCGTCGGCTCCCGCCTGGCACGCGCTGAGCTCGTCCCCCTCGAGCTGTTCCAGCTGGCACAGGCAATAATCGCGGCAGGGGCGGCCGGTGTCGCCTCCGCAGACGCCGCGGATCGTCAATTGCTCCTCCACCGCGCTGCGCAGGTTCGGGCTCGCCGCCTCGAGCGAGATGCGGCCGCGCGCGGCGTCGCAGCTGCACGTTCCGGACGGCGCGACGGTCTCGACGATCGCGCACGGGACGTGGCCGAACTCGGGGGATTCGGGGTTGCTTTCGATCGGCAGCGGGCGCGGCAGGCACTGGCTCGGGATGCGCTCTTTGATGATTTCGAGCAGCGCCGCGACCGCGGGGTTGTAGCCGTACGACGGATCCTGCGCGGCGGTGAGGCCCGGGCTCGGTTGCGTGCTCTTCGGGCAGATGCTCGCCACGATGCCGTTCTGGCCCACGCCGCGCAAGACCTCGAGCTGGCGCACGCCGGGATACGCCTTCGCTGCGATTTGCACGCCCTGGTTGGTGGGGCCGTCCGGGTACTCGCAGAGCGAGCGTGCCGACGCGGCGTCTTCGGGATGGCAGTCGCAGTCGTCCCCGTTCACGCATTGCCGCCGCTGGTCGGGCGGGAGCGGGTAGGTGCACGCGTACTGCAGGTCGTCGGCTTCCGGTACGTTCTGCTCGTTGCCGTTGATCGGGTTTTTCGGGCCCGGCGTGCCGGGCGCGACCAGGCCGACGTTCACGAGAGGGTTGATGCCGGTGCGGGGCTGGACGCTCTCGCGCATGAACGGATCGCCGGGGCCGTTCTGATCGTCGCCGAGGATCACGTCCCAGCGTCCCTGCTTCGTGAGCTCGTCGGCCGTGAGGTACTCGAGGCCCTCGCCCGTCCAGCTTTCCTCGGTCGAAACGTCTTGCCAGGGAACGCCGACGATGCCCGCGAGCAGCACGAGCTCGTTCGGTCGCAGGGGTGCCGTCGGCGAGGTCGCGAAGATCGGGTTCGGAACGTCGGCTCCTGCGCGATTCTTCACGGTGGGCTTGGTGAGCGCGTCGATGTAGCGGTCGACGGGATACAAGAGGTCGATGCCGTAACGCTTCTTGTGCGCGAAGCAGCGCAGGTTCGAGTGGTCTTCCGCCGCGTTCACCGTCGCGTAGCGCTCGGTGGCGGCTTTCTTCGAGCACTCGGTGTCTTGTTCGTTCGGGGTGCAGCCGTCGGGCGCCGGGAGCGCGCAGGTGTGGCAGCAGGGATCGTTCGGGTTCTGGGCGCAGGCGGCGGACGCGCGCGGCATGACGTTGTTGATGCCGGTGATGAGCCCGCCCTGGACCCCGTCGTCGTCGTTGATCGAGCAGTCGTTCTCGTCGCTCAGCATGACCACGGCGAGCAAGGAGTCGGGACGCAGGAAGGCCTTGCGCTGGGCGAGCACGGTCTCGTTGATCGGTCCCCGGATCGCGTGCTTCTCCGCGTCGGATGAAATCGAGACCGGCGGCTCCGGATCGACCAGGAAGCGATACCAGGCCTCGAGCGAGCTCTCGAAGCCGCAGCCCTTGTCGCCCGCCGCGGTCACCTGCCGCGAGAAATCGTCGACGAGCTGGGTGAGGTTCGACTCGCCGGGCGGGTCGTTCTTGTTCTGGCCGGGATCCCACGCCAGAAAGCCGCTGCCGTTCCAGGAGTCGAGCGCGCCTCGCACCGCCGGGTTCGCCGTCGGCAAGAGCTCGGCGCGATCGTCGGGGGTGAGGAGCGCCGCCACGTCGCCGGCAGCCGGCGTGCACCTCTCGCCACCGTGGTTGCCGAGGCTCGAGCTGATGACCCCGATGTGGATGTCACGGATCGCGCGGAACTCGGGCTTGCCCGCCGCGCAGTGGCCGTCCGCGTCCGCGACCGACCCGTTCGGCTCGCCCTCCGAGCCGACGCAGTTCGGAGTCACGAGGCGTTGCAGGAGTTTCGGGACGGCGTCGGCGAGCGTTTTCTGCTTGTCCGACATCGACCTCGAGTTGTCGATCATGAACAGGAGGTCGATCTTGTCGACGGCGCGCGTCGGCAGGTTGTTCACGTAGATGTTGGTGGTGCTCGGCGTCACGGTGCCGATCGGTCGATCGAGACACCCCGTGCTCGCGGCCGCGAGCACGGCGAGCAGCCATCGGGAGCTTTCGCGGGAGGTGAGCGAGTACGGAACCGGGAGCTTGGACGGGCGCATGCCCGCCTGAATCGCAAGCGGCGTGCCGCTTCACGATCCAGCGTGATTTCCGGGCGAGAGGCCCTTCAGCCTGCGTCAACTGCGTTGACGAACGGCGCGCGTCGACAACGCGGGTGACGGTCTCACCCGCGTCGTCCTACACGCGCTTACCCGGCGATCAGAAGGTGACGCGGGCGCTCGCGCCGCCGCTCTTCGGGCCGGCGTACGGCCGCACGTTGAGCTCGGGACCACGCGGACTTCGGGTGAGTCGTCCGGCCTTGGCTGCGGGGGCCGCGGCCGGCTCCTCGTCGCTCGTCAGCAGCACGACGCCGGTCACGCCGAGCGTGATCGCGACGCCGAAGGCCATGTCCGCGATGAGCGCGTTGCGCTCGGTGTCGTCGGCGAGCTCGGTGCTGGGGTTGTCGTCGAAGTCGCTCTTCGACGAGAGCGCCTGAACGCCGAAGATCGTACCGACGACGGCGGAGGCGCCCGCGATGCCGAGGGTGACGTAGGCCGGCACCATGCTGCGCGGCTCGGGGGGCGGCGGAGGAGGCGGAGGCGGCGGGGG
>DASXWF010000693.1:0-5722 GCA_036503835.1 Polyangiaceae bacterium
CGGGCGCATCCCCGCTTCCAGCGGACGAGCTGTCCTCACCGCCGTCACCCTCCCCCGATCCGGGGCGGCGCGAGCGAGAGTCGCCGCAGCTTGCCAGCAGCATCCCCGACAAAAGCGCTGCGACGGCTGCGCGCGCGACGCGCACGTTCCCACACCAAGTTCGCCGAAACGAGTCCACCCGAAACCCAATTCCACTCCATTTCCGGCCCGTGGGTCAATTGCCCGGTGCTTTTCCCGCGAATTGGGGTGCTTCTTCGCCCATGCACCGGCCCCTCGCCCCCTGACCGCGGCTCTTGAACGTCTCGCCGGCCTGCGCTAGGTTCCGCGCCCCGTCATGGCCCGTAGCGAGATCACCGGCAAGCGCAAGATGCATGCGCGCAACGTTTCCCACTCGAACATCAAGACCATGCGCTGGCAGCACATCAACGTGCAGCAGCGCAAGCTCTGGGTGCCCGAGCTCGGCCGTCACGTCGCGCTCAAGCTCAGCACGGGCGATCTCCGGACGATCGACAAGATCGGCCTCGTCGCCTACGCGAAGCGCCACGGCGTCAAGCTCGACTGAGCCCGCCCCGCCGACCGCCGTTCGAGGAGGCGGCCCGCATGCGCAAGATCGAGCGGCTCCTGCTCGTCGATGACGACCTCCGCCTGATTCGTGCGCTCGAGACCGCTCTCGCACCGATCACCGGGGCGACCCGGCACGCCCGCACCGCGCTGGAAGCGTGCGAGCTCTTGGACCGCTTCCGACCCGACGTGATGCTTCTCGACGTGACGCTCGCGGAAGGAACGGCCTTCGACGTGCTCGAGCACTGCCGGGGATCGAGTCCGTGCCCGCTGATCGTGAGCATGAGCGGCAGCGCCGATCCCAGCGAGACGTTTCGTCTCGCCGAGCTCGGCGTACGCGCTTATCTACCGAAGCCCCTGGACTTACCGGGGCTCTGCCACACGCTCGAGCGCGTCCTCGCGGAACCCCCGCCTACCGAGCCGCACGTGAGAAATAGCGTCGGCTTCGTGGGCCTGAAGGAGCTCCAGGTGACGGTGCGCCGCACGATGTTGGACGAGGCACTCGAGCGCAGCGGCGGAAGCTTGACCCGCGCGGCGCGTCTCCTCGGAGTGACGCGCCAAGCCTTGCAGAATCTTCGGAAACGCCAGTGAGCTCAGGGGGGTAGGTCGGCGGGATCGCTCGGAATGCCGCCCGCCGTCAGCGCCGGCGCCGAGCAACCCACCGGGCTCAACGTCACCTCGTTCCAGAGCCAGCCAGGCCGGCGCTCGCCTCCACCGGCCTGGAGACGCGCCACGTGGCTCTGCCCCCAATTGCCGTTACCGGCGCTGCTCTCGTGAACCAGGCAGACCTGCGCGTTGCTGGCCGAGTCGACCAGGCGCACGTGGAGATCTTTGATCGTCCAGTTCTTGCACGACAGCCCGCACCCTTCCTGGCCGGTGAGCTCGAACTGAATGGCACTCACGTCGCTCAGGGCCAGGCGATTCACGAGCGCGAACGTGCGCTCGTGCGTCGTGAGTCCGCCCCAGACTTCGGTAGGATCCGCGTTGAGCACGCCGCCGTCCGGCGCGCTCGGATCCGGGCCGACCAAGGCGTTGCCCGCGCCGAGCAAGCGCAGGATGCCGCGGGTCTGCGATTCTCCCAGCGTTCCGTCGCCGTTCGTGATCGTGACGCGAACCTGGTCGAAGGTCGGCGGCTCGGTTTCGGGCTCGGCCTCCGCGTAGAGCCGCTCCCAGGCGTCGATGAAGTCGTTCGCCGAGGCGAACAGCGTGCCGAGGTGTGTCGTCGTCGCGGCAGAGCCGGCGTGCCGGAGCTGGTTCGACACGTCCTGGAACATGTCGGGCAAGAGCCCGTAGTGAGCGAGTCCGTCGATGTTGTAGTCGAACTCGCGGTTGCCCGTGACGCAGCGCTCGAGAGGGGCGCTCGCATTGCCGGACTCCCCGACCATCCTGTGGAATGCGTTCCAGACGCGCTTCAGCGACTCGAAGTGTTGTTGAACCTGCCCCGGCTCGATCACGTCCCCGGCTTGATTGGTCGCCATCGGCTGGCCGCGTGACACCAAAAACGCCGCTCGCCGCTCGCCGCAGCCGAAGTTCCCCGAGCAGTTGTCGTGCGCCTCGATCTCGAGCCCGTGCAAGCCGAGCGTGAAATGCCGCACCAGCTCGACCTCGTGTCCCCAGTTGAGGCCGTTGCCGTCCAGCGGCTGGAGCGCCACGGAGTCGTTCGGATCGGCTCCGTTCTCGAAGAATACGAGCGCCTGCCAGAAGGCGCGCTCGGCCCGGTTGTACGGGTTATAGCCGGCCATGTCGCACTGGGTCTGACCGACCTGGGTGAGGCTGCCGGAGACGAAGCAGCCGTGCGTAGCGCCGCGGAACGTGAAGGATCCTTCATCGCCGTCGCCGCGCATGAAACGACGGCTGTGGTAGCTGTGCAGGGGACTGTCGTAGCTCACGGCCGACGTTTGCTGCTCCGCCTCGTGCCTGATCAGGAGCCCATGGCCCGCGGCGGTGTGCCACTTGGCCTCGGCGCCAGCGCCCGCGCCGCACGCCCAGACTCCGAAGCGAGGGAATACTTGCGACGTGAGCCCCATGTCCGTGCCGATGGCGACGCCTCGACCGGACATCTTGCGGTTCGCGTAGGCGTAGCGCTGAAGCCAGGTCGTCGAGGATCCGGCGCAGCCGTTCGGGACCAAGGTGTCGGGCGCGCCCTCCGACAAGGCGTTCACGTTGCCCGGCCCCGTGCCGACGCCGATGACGCCGCCCAGCTGCCGGATGGCTTGGAGGTCCGCCACGGACTTGGAGTTCTCGTGCCGCTTGTCTCCGGCGTCGTGCCACTCCGGGCCCTTGCCCTGCTCCCGGAACCCGGTGTGACCGGAAACGACGCCGCTCACTCTTCCGAGTGCCTCGGAAAGCACGGCCGTCCGCGTCTTTTCGCTCATGTGGTCCACGTCGACCACCATCTTGCGATCCCACATCTCTTGAATCGCGAAGCGCCCAAAATCGGTGAGAGACCTCGAGTTGCGTTGAAAGCCATCCGCCGCGCAGCCCGACCCCGCCCCCGAGATGAGGAGGTCCGTCAGCAACGCGTTCAGGTAGTTGATTCCACGATCGAAGTTCAAGCTGAGCTGCGACGCGGCCGGCGCGGTTTCCATGCAGAAGAGGTCCATGCGCGACCACTGCTGGAACAGGTTGAACGCCTCCTCGTACAGGGCCGCGCCCCCGAAATCGTTGTCGGTCAGATGGACGGGGAAAATATGGCGTACGCCCAGGGCTTCGAGCTCGTCGAGCGCCTGCTCGACCATCGGCGTGGTGCAGCGCCTCGACGGCAGGTTCTGCTCCGGGTAGACGCCGGCATTCACGGCGTGGCAAGCGCCGATGTCGTCGATCTCGGCCCCGAGCACCAAGGCCAGCTTGCCGTCGGCGATCGCGTTGCGCGCGTCGCTCGGGGTGAAAGCGATGCGCATGAAGTCGTGGTTTTGCACGAGGGTCTTGAGGGCGGCGATCTGATTGCGCACCGCCTGCATGTCGGAGCGGTCGCTCGCGGTCTGCGTCTCCCCGAGGAAGTAGCGAGCGAGCAGCTGGTTGTTCACGGCGCTCGCGACGATCAGGCGCATGCCGCCCTTCCATGCGCGCTCGAGCCACTGGACGTGCATCTGGTTGTGCAGGCTCTGATCCCAGAAGGTCGGCCACTCGCGAAAATCGGGGAACCCCGACTCCTTGTGACCCGGCGACCAGGCGTCCATGACGATGCCTTGCGCGATGCCGCCCCGGTGGAACACGCCGAAGCTCGGATCGTCCGGATCCCCGGCGATCAGGCCGCCGCCGAAGGCGAGGTTGTTCTCGGGGTGGGTGTGCGTGTCGGCGACGCCCCAGACGTGCGGCACGTCCATCGGCGCTGCCGTCGCCGGCGAAGCGGGCGCGCTCGGCTTCAAGCGATTCGGAAGCTGAGCGACGATAGCGGAGCGGACTCCGTCGACCGACACGACACCGCCCGCCGGGACGATGCGCAGGCGAAGCGGGCCACCCGCGGCCACGGGAGTGAAGCTGACCTCGACCCATTTGGCGTCCTGAGCGAGCGAGGCTTCCTGCACGGTGCCGAACACGCCGGGGCTCGAAAGCTGCTCGAGCACGAGGCGTGCGGGATGCGGCGGCACCGGTGGCGACGACGGCGTGTTGGCGAGCGGCGTTCGTGCTCTGAGCCGAACCACGACCGCCGAGCCGGCGCCCGGCGGCGAGAACGACGCGCTCGCCGTATCTTCCGTCACGTCGAGGAAGCAGTTCCCCACGCGAGAGGGGGAATTGTCCCTGAGGGGCGCATGAGCGTGATTCCAGTAGTCGCCGCCGAGCGCGCCCCCGCCTTGACACTCGACCGCGGTCTCGTCGAGATCCGGCCAGGCTGCGGCGACGGCGTTCGGATCGAGCTCGTTCGGCTCTTCGAATCCGAGCAGGGATTGCGGTTTGAAGCGCAGATTGTCGAAGTGGTACTGCCCGCTCGCGCCGTACGGCACGTTGAGCGCGAGGCGGAAGGTGAGATCACCCCGCGCGCTGGGAATCGCCTGCCGGATCGCGAGCGGCACCGCGAACTCGACCGTGTTGAACGCGTTCAGCGGGAGCCCCGTCAGCGCCACCTGGCCGACGTAGGCACTGTTCAAGCCCGCGGATGGGGCGCTCACCGAGAGCTCGACGACGCCGTACCAAGCTGGATTGGGCTGAAACGAAGGAAGCCGCAGGTCGAGCAGTAGCTTGTCCGAGACCTCTTGCGGGTAGACCGGAATGGAGCGGATTTCCATCCATCCGCCCTCACCTCTCGAAAGGGTGAGGCCGCGCTCGCCCTGCGTGCCCGTGCCGGCGCCGATCACGAGTCCGGTCGTCGACGAGCTCCAGTCCGGAAGGTGCTCGAAGCCGACGACCCGCGCATAGTGTTCGGCAGGATCGGGCTCTGGGCCGGGTGGCGCCGCATTCACGAAGCGAAGATTGTCGAGACGATAGAGATCGTTCACGCCGGACGGCAGGTTCAAGACGACGCTGAACCGCGCGTCGGCCCTCGCCATGTCGATCGCCGCGCGCACTGGGGCGGGCACCGCGAATGACAGCGTCGAGAACAGGCCCGGGGGCACCGTGTCGAGCGCGACCTGACCGACGTAGGCGTTCGTCATTCCAGCGGAGGGAACGTCGACGTAGAGCTGCACGTCACCACGCCAACCCGCGATCTGCTGCGACGGTCTGAAGAGGTCGAGGGCGAGCAGGGTGCTCGACTGGAGCGACCCCTGGCTGGGGTTGCTCTGCACGCGAATCCAGCCGCCGTTCGCCGGCCGAACACCGAGCGCCCCCGTGCCCTCGGTGCGCAGCACCTCGCCGCTCAGCGTCGCTGTTCCGTTCGTGAGCTGCCACTTCGCCGGTTCGTCGAAGCTCAGCACCGACGGCCCCTGGACGGCCTCGATCGATGTCGTGACCGACTCGGAGGGCTGCTCGGTGCGGCTACACCCCCCGAGTAGCGACGCTTGCGCCAGGAGAACGAGCCCTTTTCCTACTACCCTCGAACCGCTCGCTGCCGTGCGCATGGGGCGGGAGATGCCAGAAGGACGACGTTGCCAGCACCGCAACTTTGGTTGCGGTGGCAGTCGCCCCCCCGCGGAAACGACCGTTGCCGTTCTGGACTCAGTGCTCCGCTGACGGATGGAAGCCGGCGAACGACAGGACCACGCAGGCGCCGCCCTCCGGGCGG
>DASXWF010000694.1:0-1515 GCA_036503835.1 Polyangiaceae bacterium
GCTCACGCCGCTCCACAGCGTTTCGACCAGGACCTCGCCGGCCGCCGGCGTGGCCAAGGCTTCGTCCCGGAGCTCGCCGCGGGAGGGCCCCGTCACCCAGAAGGATCGGGCGGTCGTCACGCGACCGCGTCATAGCACGGCGTGTAGACTCGGTCGCCGGCGATGTCCGAGGCCGAAAGCTTGCCGCTCAAGGCGTGGAGTCGCTGGAACGCCGCCGTCATGCTCGCAGCAGCGGCGGGGGCGCTCGTCGCGGGACATCCCTGGCCCATCGCGGTCGTCGCGCTCCCGTCGGTCGCGCTGCTCGTCTTCGCGAGCCGGCGCGCCTGGACGCCGAGCGGGCGTTTCGGCTGGGCCAACGCCGTGACCGCGCTGCGCTTCGCGCTGGTCGCGGGCGCCGGTATCGCGCTGCACCGGGCGAACGGTTGGCTTTACTGCGCGCTCATGCAGCTCGTGTTCGCTCTCGACGGCATCGACGGCTGGCTCGCGCGAAAGACGCGGTCACAGTCGCCGTTCGGGTCGCACTTCGACATGGAGACGGACGCGGTGCTCGTGCTCCTGCTCGGCGTCGAGCTCTACGAGCGGGGTCGGCTCGGCTCCTGGGCCGTCGTGCCGGGGCTCCTCCGCTACGTCTACGTCGTCTGCCTCAGCGTCGTTCCGGCGCGTGGAGACGTCCCGCGCAGCACGCTCGGCCGCCGCGCGTTCGTCGCGCTGATGATCGGCTTCCCGCTCGCGCTGATCGAACCGGGCCTCGCCGGCACCGCCGCCGCCGCGATCGGCGCCGCGCTCGTCGCGATATCCTTCGCGATTTCGTTTCGCTGGTCGTATCGCTCCTGAGCGAGCCTACCTCTCGCAGCGCCGGCGATTGCAGCCTTCGACTCCCGGCGTTACCGTCGCGCGCGAGGGACGTGTCCGAGCACGCTGCCGCCGCTTACTACGTTCTGTATCGGCTTTCGCAGCAGGGCTTTTCCGCGACGCCGAAGGGCGTCGATCACGCCGAGCTCGTAGCGTGCACAGCGGACGGCGACCGCGTCGCGGTCCTACGCTTGAGGACGCGCGGCCTCAACGGACGCTTCATGCTCCGTGCGGAGGATCGGCGCCCCGCGGGAAGAAACGTTTCGTACGTGTTCGTCGATCTCTCGGGAGGGGAAGGTGGAGAACCCCGCTGCTTCGTCCTGCGCTCGGCGCTGCTCCTCGCCATGCTCGAGGTAGACTCGGAATGGCCTCGCGACGCCCGCTCCTTTCAGGGTCTGGAAGACTGCCGCGACGCGTGGCACCTGCTCGGCCTCGGCACCCCTGCCGTCGTGCGTTCGCAAGGCGTGCTCTCGCCGAGCTGAGAAGGAGAGCAATCGGATTCGGGATTGAACCCGCTATCGGACGAGCGGCGAGAACACCCGGCGAATCTCGAGCACCAGCGACAACACGGCGGCGACATCCTGGGCCGAGCAGGCGCCGAGCGCGCCTGCGATTTCGACGGCTGCGCAACACTCACAAGCCTCACCGCTAGCGATGCCGTAG
>DASXWF010000695.1:0-3218 GCA_036503835.1 Polyangiaceae bacterium
CCTCAGCACGACCCGCAGGGCCTCGAGATTTCGATCCTGCCGCCCGCCGAAGCGACGCGGCACACGCTCGAGCGCGTGAAAGCCGGCAAGGACACGATTTCGGTCACCGGCAACGTGCTCCGCGACTACCTCACCGACCTCTTCCCGATCCTCGAGCTCGGAACGAGCGCGAAGATGCTCTCGATCGTGCCGCTGATGAAGGGAGGCGGCCTCTTCGAGACCGGGGCGGGCGGCTCCGCGCCGAAGCACGTCGAGCAATTCCTCGCCGAGAACTACCTGCGCTGGGATTCACTCGGCGAGTTCTTCGCGCTCGCCGCCTCGTTCGAACACCTCGGCATCACCTTCCAGCACGAGAAGGCCAAGGTGCTCGCCGAGACGCTCGACACGGCGAACGGAAAGTTCCTGGAGAACGACAAGTCTCCGGCGCGCAAGGTCGGCGGCCTCGACAACCGCGGCAGTCATTTCTACCTCTGTCTCTACTGGGCCCAGGCTCTCGCGGCGCAGAGCAAGGACGCCGAGCTCAAAGCCCGCTTCGCCCCCATCGCCGAAAAGCTCGGCGCGGCCGAAGAGCGCATCGCGAGCGAGCTCATCGGCGCCCAGGGCCGCCCCGCCGACGTCGGCGGCTACTACCAACCCGACGACGCCAAAGCGTCGGCCGCCATGCGCCCGAGCAAGACCCTGAACGACATCCTCGCCTTGCTCTGACCTCGAGTAAGACCTGAAGCCGTCGGGCGGCTGAAGCGCTGGTTTAGCCGCCAAGGAGATTTTTTTGGGTTCGGAATTCTCGTGGAAGGGCGAGTCTTTCCCACCCCCAAAATCCGCTGGCGCTCTTGGCGCTCTTGGCGGCCTTGGCGGCTAAACAAACCCTTGCAGTCACCAAGAGCTACCCGTCGACAGCACCAAGCCGACAACCGCTCAAACCCCAAGCCCCGGTTTTTCAGGCATCAGTGTGGGAAGGTATGGTTTTTTCGTGGGGTCGGGGGTAGGGGTTCGGGCCCATGGCCAGGCGTAAGATCGGACTGATTGGTGCAGGAAACATCGGCGGCGAGCTCGCGAATCTCGCCGTCGCGAAGCAACTCGGCGATGTCGTGCTCTTCGACATCCCCGCGAAGGAGAACTTCGCGAAGGGCAAGGCGCTCGATCTCGAGCAAGCGAGCGCGCTCTCGGGCGCCGACGCCAAGGTGGTCGGCAGCTCGAACTGGGAAGATCTGGCGGGCGCCGACGTCCTGATCATCACCGCGGGCATTCCGCGCAAGCCCGGGCAGTCGCGCGACGATCTGGTCGAGACCAACCTCCCGATCATCCGCAACGTCGCCGACAACGCGAAGAAGCACTGCCCCGACGCGTTCGTGATCGTGATTTCGAACCCGCTCGACGCGATGGTCTACGAGTACAAGCGCCGCACCGGCGCCCCGCGCGCCAAGGTCGTCGGCATGGCCGGCGTGCTCGACAGCGCTCGCTTCTCGCTGTTCCTCGCGCGCGAGGCGCAGGTCAGCGTCAAGGACGTTCGCGCCCTGGTGCTCGGCGGACACGGTGACGACATGGTGCCCGTGCTCTCCTACTGCACGATCGAGGGCATTCCGGTGCGCCAGCTGCTGAGCCGTGAGGCGCTCGATCGCCTGATCGATCGCACGCGCAAGGGCGGCGGCGAGATCGTCGGCCTGATGGGGACGAGCGCTTACTACGCGCCCGCGTTCAGCGCGATCCAGATGGCGGAGGCCTACCTCGGCGACCAGAAGCGGATCCTCCCGTGCGCCGCGTACCTCGAGGGCGAGTACGGCTACAAGGACCTCTACATGGGCGTGCCGGTCGTGATCGGCTCGGGCGGCGTCGAGCGCATCCTCGAGGTCGAGCTCACCCAGGACGAGAAGGCGATGCTCGCGAAGAGCGCGGACAGCGTCATCAAGGTGCGCGACCTCGTGAAGTCGAAGTCGTAGGCCCCCGCACTACTCAATCAATTCTTGGCAGGAGAGGCGCTGTCCCGATGAAGATCCACGAGTACCAGGGCAAGCAGGTCTTCGCCCGCTACGGGATCCCGGTCCCGAAGGGCTACCCCGCGACCACGGTCGAGGAAGCGGCGAAGGCCGCCGAACGGCTGATCGACGAGACGAAGAACAACGTCGTCGTGGTCAAGGCGCAGATCCACGCCGGCGGTCGCGGCAAGGGCGGCGGCGTGAAGGTCGTGAAGGGCGCCGCGGACGCGCGCGCCACCGCCGAGAAGCTCCTCGGCATGCAGCTCGTGACGCACCAGACGGGACCGCAGGGTCAGAAGGTGCGGCGCCTGTACGTCGAGCAAGGGCTCGACATCGCGCGCGAGCTCTACTTCGGCCTCGTCGTGGATCGCGAGAAGCGCCGCATCGCGCTCATGGCGTCCACCGAGGGCGGCGTCGAAATCGAGAAGGTCGCCGAGGAAACGCCCGAGAAGATCCTGACCGAGCACGTGGACCCCGCCGTAGGGCTCTCCGGCTATCAGGCGCGCAAGCTCGCCTTCGGCCTGCGCCTCGGCGAGGGCGTTCCCGACCCCAAGGCCACCATCGGCGAGTTCGTGCGCATCGTCACGAAGCTCGCGGAGCTCTTCGACAAGGAAGATTGCTCGCTCTGCGAGATCAACCCGCTGATCGTCACGAAGCAGGGCAAGGTGATCGCGCTCGACTCGAAGATCAACTTCGACGACAACGCGTCCGGCCGCCACAAGGAATGGGCCGAGCTGATGGACCCGGACGAAGAGGATCCGGTCGAGCTCGAGGCCAAGGAAGCGGGGCTCTCCTACGTCTCGCTGGACGGTGACATCGGCTGTCTCGTGAACGGCGCGGGCCTCGCGATGGCCACGATGGACATCATCAAGCACCACGGCGGTAACCCGGCGAACTTCCTGGACGTCGGCGGCGGCGCGACGAAGGAGCAGGTCACCAAGGCCTTCTCGATGATCCTGACCAGCGACAAGGTGAAGGGCATCTTCGTCAACATCTTCGGCGGCATCATGAAGTGCGACGTGGTCGCCGAGGGCGTCGTCGCGGCGACCAAGGAGCTCGGGCTCAAGGTGCCGCTGGTGGTGCGCCTCGAGGGAACCAACGTGGAAAAGGGCAAGGAGATCTTGAAGGCCAGCGGCCTCAAGATCCAAGCCGCCGACGACATGCTCGACGGAGCGAAGAAGATCGTCGCCGCGGTCAAGGCCGCGTGAAGACGGAGATCAAGTCAAGATGAGCGTACTAGTCGGA
>DASXWF010000696.1:0-1909 GCA_036503835.1 Polyangiaceae bacterium
GTGGTCGTACATGAACGAAGGCAGAAGTGTCACGCTGGGCGACGTGCAACGACTCCCGAACGGCAACACGCTCGTGACCTACTCGACGGACGGCTCGATTCACGAGATCACGCCGGCGAAAGAGCTCGTGCAGAGTCTCGGCGATGCCGCGCAGCTGGGCTACAGCACCTTCCGCGAGACGTTGTACGGTCCGCCTCAGTAGACTGCGCGTTCCGGCCGCGCACGAGATGGCCCGCCGTGCTCGCCTGACCTCGAAGTCGGCGTGCGGCGTCAAGAGCCGGACAAGCGCGAGAGGCGTTTCCGTGCGAGCTTTGCGGTGGCTCCCGTTCCGAGCGCGAGCTTCTCCAGCGCGGGGAGGAACGTCGCGCCGTGCGCTGCAAACCAGGCTCCGACCTGCAGCTCCGCGTGCGGCCGGTTGCCGATCTCCAGCAGGACCGGAAGGATGCCGGGGTGGCTGAGCGACGACAGCGACTGCAAGAACGAAGCTTCGATGTCCAGGTCCTCGAACCTCGGAATCTGCTGGACGAGTGCGGGCAGCATCCGATCGATATCGCCCGCGAGAGCGAAAGCCAGGTAAGGCGTCGGCTCCTTGACGGCGGCGTCGGTCACTTCGGCGCGAAGGGCTTCGGAGACGTAGGGAAAATACTGTTGATAGATCTTGCCCGCCGCCAGATGGGCCTTCACCGTGTCGTCGACACGGAGCCACTTGGTGACGGCTTCTTGTGTCGGGCCATCGTGGCCTTGAGCCCAGCCTTCGATCTGCCGCTCGAATCGAGAGACGGCGGCACCCTCTGCTCGGAGTAGGAGCGGCCGCAGGGCGCTCAGCAGTGCGTACGGCTTGACGCCGTCGGAACGCAGCAGTTCAGCAGAGACGGCGAGCACCTTGTCCGGGCCGCACAGGGCCTCGAGCAGCAAGATATCGTCGTCCAGGCGCTGCTGGCGCGCCGAAAACGCGAGGCAGCGCAAGAGATCCGCCTCCGAGTAATCCTTGATCACCGTCGCTGCATCGTGCTCGTCGTCGGGAAGCTCGAAGATGTGGGCCGCATACTCGGCCTTCTCTTGCTCCGAGACCTCCGCAGGGTAGGGGTCGAGCTCGTACATGCGCGCGGCCGCGGCGCGGCGGGGGTACAGCCGCCCGAACGATGCCTGCAATGGAAACCAGCCGTATTGGCCCTTCCCCTGCGCCGCGTAGAGCTCGAGGAGAGCGGCCGTCGTGTCGTGAGCGGGAACTCCGTCGACGATGAAGGCCATCCGCGGAAAACCGAGGGCCCAGGCGACGTCCATCCCGGTCGTGAGCGCGAACCCAGCGCGCAGGCGCGAGGCGCCCGGCGCGTTCTCGCCATGTACCAGGGCCATGCTGCTGAAGACGGGCTGGGGGTGCTCGGGATGAAGCGAGCGGAGCCATTCGGCCTGCGCCGTGCAAAGGTCGACGCGCTGATCGTTTGGCGCTGGTGAACTCGCGAAGGGTCGGGCGTGCGTACCGAACGATGTCGTCGGGGACGTTTCGGGCGAAGTGCTCGGGCTCTTCTCGCTCGGCATGATTCCGAGCATACCTCGCGCGTCACTGCCAAGGGAACGTGCCGCACGCCCTCATCGGTCAGCCAGGCAGACCGGGCGCCAGTCGTCCTCGGGAACGGACTCGGCGATCAGCGCGGCGAGCTCGGGATCGTAGGCTTTGAGCTCGGCGCGCGTGTTGATCTCGTTGTGAACGCCGTCGCCCGGTACGGCTTCGCGGTTCGCGTCGTACCAGTCCTGGACTCCTTCCGCCCAGTACTGTGCGGCGCTCGTCCCCGCGTGCGTGTTCGCCCAGAGTCCGGCGGCCGTCGCCGCGTCGTAGGCCGCGCGCAGCCCCGGACCCCACTCCGGATCGCTATCGAGGAGACCGAGACTGCGCAAGGCGTGTCCGAGG
>DASXWF010000697.1:0-5097 GCA_036503835.1 Polyangiaceae bacterium
AACGTTCGAGCGCCAGGGCTTGCTCCCGGCTCGGCAGCGCACGCGCGAGCGCGTCGAAGAGCGGCGAGGGGGGCATCGCGTCTAGTACTACTCCGCCAGTTCCGAGGCAGGCCAGGGCGGGGAACCGATATTTCGAACGGCCGGCTCGCTCCGCGGACGACCGAGCTGCCTTGCGACAGGGTCGGTCGGGAGGGACAGCCGTCCGCCGGTCTCGCCGGTTTTGTCACGTGGCCCAGGGCGGCCCGCGCCGATCGCGATCTGCTCGTGCCAAGGACTGTCGAAGGTAGTGCTGGTGTATCCTCGCGCGCGGTGAAGCCGGCGGTCTCCTCGATGCGCGAGCGCTCGGGCCGCCTGGATCGGGCGTGGCTCGGCTTGTTGGCCGCGCTCGGGTTGTTCTTCGTGCTCGGTTACCGGACCGCGGGCGGCACGCCTTCCTGGAGCGAAGAGGTGTCGGTCCTTCCGGCCCGTGCCTACCCGGTCTTCGAGGCGTCGCCCGGCAACCCCGAGCTTCCGGTAGAGCTCCCGTCCTGTGCGAGCGATCCCCCGCCGCGCTCCGTGGTGTCGGGCGTGAGGCCCGTCTGGTCCACCTGCGCGAGGGGCTGGAAACTGCCGGTGATGGTGACGCCCTACTTCTCGGGTGTGCCGTACTGGCCCTTCCTGTTGCTCGAGCCGCTCCACGGAGGCGATGCGTTCCTCCAGCGCAAGTTCGGACTCGCGCTCGGTGCGCTCGGCCTCGTGCTCGTGTTTCTGCTCGCGCGCCGGGCGGCGGGAACGGGCGCGGCGGTCTCCTCGGTGCTCGTGCTCGCCTGCGCGCCGTCTTTCGTGCTCGCGCACTCCTTGACGATGTTTTACGAAACGCTGCCGTGGCACGCGCTCGTCGTGGCTGCGCTCGCGCTCGATCGCTGGCGCGCTCCGGGCGCGAGCCGTAGGGCTGCGTGGCTCGCGCTGGCCGGCGCCGCGTTCGCGTGCGCGCTGCTCGCGAACGTGAAGACCTTGTTCCTGCTCGCGCCGCTCGTGGCGCTCGTGCCGCGCGTGCGCCACGCGCTGCCCGAGCTCGGCTGGCGGCGCTGGGCTGCGGTCGGCGCGCTCGGGCTCGCCGGCTTCTTGCCGATGCTCGCGTTCGCGCGGCTCGACGCCGCGGCCGGCCTCCAGGGACAGGCGAGCATGCGGCAGCAGGCGTTCTTCGCGAACCTGAGCTTCGAGAAGATCGGGCTCGAGCTCCTGAACCTGGTGCTGTTCGGTGCCGACACCGGCGCCTACGGCGACCAGATCCTGAAGTACGCCGTGCCCCTGTTCTGGCCGGCGCTCGTGATCATGGCGCTCGGCATCGGGTTTTGTTTGGTTCAGAGCTTCGCGTTCGTGCTCCGGGCGCGCGGCAACGTGCTCGCCGCGGCGCTCGGCCTCATGTTCTTCGGCTACGTGCTCGTGGCCGCGTTGCTCTACACGCAGTATCCGTCGGCGAACTACGGTCCGCTCAGCGCCTGCTTCGGTCTCGCGGTGGGCCTCGCTCTCGCCGAGCTGGGCCGCCGGAGCGGAGCGCTCGTTCAGGCGGGGGCGACGCTGATCGCGATGCTCGTCCTCGGCTGGAACTGCGTGCGCCGGGGGGATCCCGAGCTCACCTTCGTCGGTTCGACGAACGCGAACGCCGAGCGCGACCTCGCGAGCTACCTGCGCGACAACGCCGGCGCTCCGGGGACCGTCGTTTCGGCCACCTACAACCTGACCGGCGTCTTCGCGTCCCTCGGGCGCGGGCGGGTGCTCCCGAGCGAGCTCCTGCCTTTCTTCTACAGACTCTGCCCGCCGAAGCCCGGCAGCGTGACCCGGGAGTGCGTCGCGCGCGCCTGGGGACAGGTCCTCGACGCCGGCTCGGCCATTCCCCCGCCGCTTCGCGCGATCGTGCCCGCGGTCGTCCTGCCCATCGACGATCCGCTCGCGCAGTTCCTCGAGCCGGCCCTGAGCGACGCGGCGCGAGCGCGCGCCCTCGGCGTCAGCATCGAGCACACCGCGAAAACCAAGGGCGGCGTGCCTGTCTTGCGGCTGGTTCGCGTCGAAGCGCCTCCGAAATCGTAGTAGCGTTCGACTGAATGAACGGAGCGACCGAGCCCGAGCGGATCGCGCTGGTGATCGGAGCCAGCCGCGGAATCGGCGCCGCCGCGGCGCGTGCTCTTGCCGGCGCGGGGCACGCGGTCGCGATCGTTTGCCTGAGCCGCCGCAAGGAAGCCGAAGCGGTGCTCGCGGAATGCGGCGGACGCGGCGCGACCTTCCTCTGCGACGTGCGCGACCCGGCGGCGGTCCACGGCCTCGTTCGCGACGTCGAAGCCAAGCTCGGCCCCGTCGCCGTGGCCGTCCATTCTCCGAACCTCTCTTTCCCGATCGGCCCGTTCTGGCAACAGCCGTGGCCCGAAGTGAAAACCAAGCTCGATCAGGAGCTCGGCGCTTTCCACGCCCTCGCGAGCGCCGTCGTCCCGGGCATGATCGCGCGGCGCTTCGGCCGCGTGATCCTCGTTTCGTCGATGATGTCGAGGCACCCGAGCCCCGGCTTCGCGACCCACGCGGCTGCCAAGAGCGCCCTCGACGCCGCCGTTCTCACGCTGGCGCGCGAGCTCGGAGTCCACGGCGTCACGGCGAACATCGTCGCTCCCGGCGTCGTGGAAAGTGCTTCGACGGCGACGATCGCACCGGAAGTGCGAGCCTGGGTCGAACGAGCAACCCCCGGCGCCCGCCTCGGCGTGCCCGACGACCTCGGTCAAGTCATCGCCTGGCTCGCGAGCGACGCCGCGCGCTGGGTGACGGGCCAATACCTGCAAATGGACGGCGGACTCGGCGGCTCGCTCCCGTTCGCTTCCGACGCGATCATCCGCCAGGGCGCGCGCTGAGGAACGCGTGGATCTGCGAGCCCGCCTCTTCGACCTCGTCGCCCCGTGGCGGTCGGGCGACGAACCCATCCCCGGCGTCCGCCTCGAGGACGCTTCCATCGAGCTCGGCCTCCGCCTGAGCTTCCGCACGGAGCGCGGCCGCCTCTGGGTCGACTTCGTCCCGGTGGCGGACGCCCAGCGCTGGGCGAGTCGCACCGAACGCTTCGCGCTCGGCTACCGCACCGAAGGCGGCCGAAATCCAGTCGATGCGACGCTCGGGATGGCACTCTGCGAAGCCATCGCGCTGCGCTGCCGCGAGAACGAAGCGCGCGTCTTCCGAGCCCTCGAAGCCGAGCGCGAAGAACAGACGCTCGCGGCGCGCGTTCGCCCCCTCGACGTCGAGCGCCTCCTCGAGCGAGCCGGCTCCGGCGACGAGAACTTCTACACCCTCAGTCCCTACGTCGGCTGCCTGATCGGCTGCCGCTTCTGCTACGCCCAGTCGAAGGTCGGCCCTCTCCGAACCCTGCTCGGACTCCCGCCGGCGCCGTGGGGCTCCTACGTCGACGTCCGGCGCAACGCCCCCGCCGTACTCGCGCGGGAGCTCGCCGATCCTGCGCGAGAGCTCCTGCCGATCAAGTTCTGCCCGGTGGTGAGCGACCCGTACCATTCACTCGAGCGCCGCGCGCGGCTCACGCGCGGCTGCATCGACGCGATCGCGCGTTCCGAGCGGCGCTGGCCCGCCGTGATCCTCACGCGCTCCGCGCTGATCCTCGAGGATCGCGAGCGCATCGCGGCGCTCGGTCGCGCGTGGGTGGGCGTATCGCTGCCCACCGTGGACGACGAAGCACGGCGCCATTTCGAGCCTCGCGCGGCTTCGGTGGAGGAGCGCTTGAGCGTGCTCCAGGCGTTTCGCAGCGCCGGGGTTCCGACCTTTGCGGTCGTCCAGCCGTTGCTCTCCGGGTCGCTCGACGCGCATGCGGACGCGCTCGCGAACAGCGCGGACTCGGTGAGCATCGACGTGCTGCGCGGGGCCGAGGGGGCCGAGCGCGATTTCGAAGATCCACGGTACCGGGTCACGCTGTCGGACGCGTGGCAACGCGAGCGCGCGGAAGGGTTGCGGGAGCTGCTGAGCGCGCGCGGTGTGCCGCTCTGGCAGGGGGAGTTGCCGCCCGGAGCTTCGGTGGAAGCGGCGTCGCGCTCCGGCGCTTAACAAATCTTCACGGGAAAAAACCGTCTCCGTGGCGTGATCACGCGGAGAAAAAATGACGACACGACCTCGTCTTCAGGGGCTCTCCGGGGTGATCGCGCTCCACCTGCTCGCAGGCTGCGGGGACGGCGCAGCCGGCGTCGAGGACCCGGTCGCTCGCGAGCGAAGCCCGGTCATCAACGGCACCATCGTTCCTGCGGGCAACAGCGGGCATGTCCTGCTCCTCGGGCCACCGAACAAGATGGGCCTGTCCAACGGCTGCTCGGGCGCGTTGGTGAGCAATGACTGGGCCGTCACGGCCAAGCATTGCGTGGACGATCCGGGGGACACCATCCCACCCTCCAACCTCAGGGTCGTCATGGGTGGGGACGCCACGCGCGCGAGCGAGGTGCTGCACTTCCCGGACGACGATTTCGCCCTGATTCGCCTCGAACGACCGCTCTTCATGAACGGCAGCCAGTCGGGGTTTTTCAGGCGTTTCTTCTGGGGAAGCAAGTGGGAGCTGCGCGGCTTCACGCTGCGCTGCTCGGGGTACGGCATGTTCGACTTCGTGAACGACCCCGACGACAACTTGCGGCAGGCCGACCTCGTCGCGGCCGTCAGCAGCACCTGGGGCGATTTGCTCGCGGTTCGCAACGCGGCCGGCCAGCAGATGTACGAAGGCGACTCCGGAGCCGCCTGTCTCTTGCTCGCGCCACGCAGTGACGTGATCGCGGGAGTGGTCTGGGGAGGGTGGCTCGGCAGCAGCGACACGGGCCTGATGGAGGTCGAGACGTACCGCGACTGGGTCGGCGTGTCCCGCGCGGAGCACGAACTCGTGGCTGCGCACAGCGACAAGTGCCTGCATGTCTCGTCCGCAGGTCTGCAGCAGCAGACCTGCAACGGTAGCCGCCAGCAGCGCTTTCGCCTGGTGCCGACGTACTGGGGAAAGCATCAGATCCGAGCAGCGGATTCCGGCGCGTGCCTCACGCTGCCGGCACCAGGGTCGGCCGCCGACGGCGTGAGGTACTCGCTGGAGACCTGCAACGTCGAATC
>DASXWF010000698.1:0-1989 GCA_036503835.1 Polyangiaceae bacterium
CGTTGACACGGGGTTAGGCCGCAGCGGCGAAGTAATGCTCTTCGACGGCAGCGGGCGTCTTGTAGTCGAGCGATGAGTGTAGCCGACGGCGGTTGTAGAAGACCTCGATGTACTGGAAGACGGCCGCGCGAAGCTCGTGGCGCGTCCGCCAGTGACGACGGTAGACAAGCTCGTTCTTGAGGGTCGCGAAGAACGACTCGGCGACGGCATTGTCCCAGCACTGGCCGCGACGGCTCATGCTCACGGTGATGCCGTACTGCGCGAGCACCTCGCGGTGCTGCACGCTCGTGTACTGGCAGCCCTGATCCGAATGAAACATCAGCGCGGCGTTCGGACAACGACGCGTCAGCGCGCTGTTGAGCGCGGCGACAGCGGCCTCGTCCGTGAGCTCCGCCTCTACCACGAGTAATGCCGGTCATCGGCTAGGGCCCGTCCCTATATGGCCCTGGAAGACGAGAGAGATCGGGCACGGGCACGGGCACGGGCACGTCGAGACGAGATTCGAGCTGAAGGCGCGTTTGCGAGGCAACTTGCGCGGCGAATGGCCGAAGCGCACGCATGGTCCTCGATCACGAACGTCTCGACGTATATGGGATCGCGCTGGATTTTCTGGTGTTCGCGAACGAAGTCATCGAACGGTTGCCGCGCGGGCGCGGCCATCTGCGGGACCAGCTCACACGAGCGTCGACGTCCATTGTGCTGAACGTGGCCGAGGGCGCGGGCAAGGTCTCGAAGGCTGACAAGCGGCGCTTCTACCTGACCGCGCGTGGGTCCGCGACCGAGTCGGCGGCTCTGCTCGACGTCTGCTCGCGACTGCGGCTCCTCGGCGAAGCCGAGCACCGAAGGGGCAAGGCGATGATCGTTCGCGTCGTCTCGATGCTCATCAAGCTCGCGATGAGCTTCGAGGACGCGAAGGCAGCGCCCGAAGAGAGCGACGGCGTTTAGATTCTAAGCCACAGCAGAGCGCATCCGATCGCTACGACGGAGGCGTAGTTCCGCAGCGTTTTCTCGTAGCGAGTGGCAAAGCGACGGGCCTGCTTGAGCAGGCTGAAGGTGCATTCGATCTCCGAGCGCGCCTTGTACCGTTCCTTGTCGTACGGCAGCTTTTGCGCGCGGCTGCCGTTCGACGGAATGACGGGGACGCAGTTCTGCGCAGCGAGCGCGGCCCGAAACGCATCCGAGTCGTAGGCCTTGTCGCCGAGCAGACACGTGGAGAGCACTCGGGCGACAAGCTCTCTAGCCGGTCGATTGTCGTGCCGTTGGCCCTCGGTGATCTCGAACGTGAGGGGCAATCCGAGCGCGTCGACGACTACGTGGACTTTCGTGGACAGACCTCCGCGCGAGCGACCGATGCCCTGCGCTGCGGCCCCCCCTTTCCTCCCGCGGCGTGCTGGTGAGCGCGGTTGATCGTGCTGTCGATGCTGTGCCATTCGTCGTCGCGCTCGCTCTGCAGCGCGTAGAACAGCCGGCTCCACTTGCCGGCCTTCGACCAGCGGTCGAACCGATTGAAGACGGTTTTCCAAGGCCCGAACTCACTCGGCAGATCCCGCCACGGGACTCCCGTCCTGCGCCACCACAAGACCGCCTCGACGAAGTTGCGATCGTCCTTCGGAGGACGGCCCGCTTTGCGCTCCGTCGCGAATACCGCTTCGATCTTCCCCCATTGCCGCTCGTCCAGCTGTCGTCGAATCATCGTGCACACCGATGGAACACGCCGGCGGCGTCATGGAAAGTGCTTGCAGTGTCCACAGCAATTTCCACAGAACGCCTCGGATCGCCTGAGCGTCGTCCGACCTCTCGCTCTCGTCTCGACGTGCCCGTGCCCGTGCCCGTGCCCGTGCCCGATCTCCTCTCGTCTCGGCTGGTCCTATATGGGGACAGGCCCTAGAGGTGGTGGTGCTCGTCGACTGGCAAGGGACGCGATCCCTTGACTGGGTCGCCTTTGGCGAGTGAGGTCGAACGACCTCATCGCATGTGCTCCCCCTCTCG
>DASXWF010000699.1:0-2896 GCA_036503835.1 Polyangiaceae bacterium
GCTCGCGGCTCAAGCCGGAGCGCATGTTCGCGCTCGCGGCCGCAGGCGATCTCGACGGCTTCGCGCGCGAGCTCGACGCGTACCCTGCCGATCCGGTGTTTCGGGATCTCGCCGCGCTCCTCGGTGCGTGGCTGGCCCATCGGCAAAAACCGGGCTCCGCGGCTGCCTTTCGCGCGCGGCTGCGGCTTTCCCCGCGGACCGAGGCGGTCATCCTGGCGCGCATCGACGCCGAGTTGAACGACCAGCCGTCGCCGCTCGCGGCGCCCGTCCCGGACGCTTACACGACCGAGCTGCACGCGCGCGGCGCGCTCGCCGAAGCAGGCGGCGCCGATCTCGAGGGCATGTCGGGCTATCACTCGCCGGCGGCGCGCACGCAGGTTCCGAGTCCGCGCGAGGCCGAGGCGCAGCTGCGGGAAGGAGGCGACGAAGTCGCGGTCATGCTGTCCGCGATCCACGGGCCGACCCTCGTCGCATTTTCCGTCTCGAACCTCGAGCTAGGTCGCAAGATCGTTCACGACTACATCGCCGTTCAGGCGAGCAACCAGTACCCGATTTATCGCGATCTCTCGCTCTACAAGCTCGTTCCGTCGATCGTGTGCCACCCGGACGGCGCCTGGGTCCTCGATGTCCTGCTCGACCTCGTCTCGACCGCACTCTCCGGCACGGAGCTCGAGTTCGCCGAACCGGCGTCGCTTGCCCTCGCCGCGCTCGCGTCGCGAACCCCCGGTCAACCGAGCTTTCAGGCCACCATCGCCAAAATCGAGCAAGCCGCGGCGACCCTCGCTCACGAACGCGAGCGCGGCGATCTCTGGGGGGAACACCGGCGGCGCTTCGCGGCGGCGGCCGAAGCGAAGTCCCGAATCCTCGAGGAGGACGGCACGGCACTCCTTGCCTCCGCCAGCTCGCTACCGCGCGGCTACTCCGGCATGGAAGCGTACGCGCGCCTCACGCTCGCCGAAAGCTCACTCGTCTGCGGTCGTCCGGGCCCCGACATCCTGGCCGAGCTCGACGCGGCCGAAGCCAGCGCGCAAAACATCCAGGACCCTAGCTTCTGCGCGCTCACGACCGCGCGCTGCAGCACCTTGAAACGCCGCTTCTGGTTCGGCGTTCTCAACGGCCCGCCGCCTGCCGTCGAGCCGGAGGTCCGCCGCTTCGAACGCGGCGAGACGCCCGAGCGCTGGACCACCGAGCACGAGGTCGGCCGCGCGTATCCCGCGCGCAACCCCGGCAGCGGATCACTCCGACTGCCGCCTTGGATGCTCGATGCGCGCACCCTCGCCGACATCGCGACCCTCTACCAGCTACCGCCCGCTGAAATCCAAACGCTGAACCCCGACATCACCGACCCGAAAGCCGCGCTCGTTCCCGGGAGCTTCGTCCGGATCCCCGACGAAGGCTTCCGCGCGCTCCTGGCGCCGTTCTTCGCGGCCCTCGTCCTCACGGACGACAGCCTCACCGACATCCGCCGCGCCGGCCTCATCCAGCGCTTGGTCCCCCTCGCACTCGCCAAACCCACGGCGCTCCACACCGTCCTCGGTCGCCTCGCCATCGCCGCCGCTCGCGCCAAGCTCCTGCCCGGCAACCTGAAAACCGCTGCGGATCGCTACCTGCAGCTCGTCAAAACCCCGCGCAAGCCCGCCGCGCGCCACATGGCTGGCGGCTACCCACCATGACGAACCTCGAGTCGCCCGCTCCGAGCGGCACCTTCCGCGCACGGACACGCCCATGAGTGGAATCATCAGCTACTTCCACGGCGAATCGGGCACCGCCGACAAATCCTGGTGGGAACTATCCGGAGCGACCCCGACCTACTGCCTGACCATCGACGGCGATCCACATCGCGAGTTCGCCTACGACTCCGGCGCCGACATCGGGATCGACCCAGGCATCGCCTCGGGTGACCCCGTCATCTACCTGCGGCTCGAGGACACCACCGGCATCTGGGTACGAGCGGCGCTCCAATCCGCGGACGAGCTCAAACTCGCGATCGCGCGAGTGCTGCAAAACCGCCGCTACGTCGAACGCTGGCGGCACGCCCAATCCGACGACGACTTCGTGACCATCGCGCGCGAAATCCACAAAACCAGCGGCGAACCGCTGTGGGTCATGGCCAACCACACGAGCGACGCTGCGGTCGCGGTCCTCCGCGCCGGATGGGCGCTCTTCAACGCCACCTACGGCGGCATCCCTGACGAACGTCCCCAGACCACCGTGAGCTACTTCCTGAGCCACGCAGCCGAGGACACCTTACTCTGCCGCCGCATCTTCGAAGACCTTACGAACGCCGGCAACGCCAAGGCCTGGTTCGACCTGGCTCAACCGGCGGAGGGCGTCCCGGCCGACGACACGGCCATCGCCGAATGGCTGCGCAACTCCATCTACGCGGCGAACGGCTTCGTCTCGCTGTGGACCGAACACGCTGCCCAATCCGCCTGGGTAAAACTGGAGCTCACCTGGGCAGAGAAACTTCGCCGAAGCCGGCCCGACTTCGAGGTCATCGTACTCAAACTCCGCGACCTCGAAGTCCCCGCCGACCTCCAGGCCCAATGCACCGTGATCGACTGCAACGAAATCTGGTGGAGCAACGGCCTCAACGAAGAACTCTACGCGGCCGTCTACCGCCGCCAGCCCAGGCGCGCCTGGCTCGCCGCACTTCAACCTGGCGCACCCGTATCGGCGGGCACCACCATCGGCTACGACGACTTCATCTCGGACTCCGGCGTCGTCGTGCAATTCGACTGGACCTCCGACCCAGCTCACGCCGAGTCGCTCCAATGGCGGCTCGAATACCGGCGCAGGGACGGCAGCCAACGTCGTGTCACGGGTGGCGGCAGCGACAGCGCGGCCGACCTCGGCATGAAACCCGGGGATGCGATCGGATTTTTCAAAGTGCGCT
>DASXWF010000700.1:0-5481 GCA_036503835.1 Polyangiaceae bacterium
CGCGAAGCCGAGGCGAGCGCCGCGTCGCTGCTCGCGCAGAGCGACAACGCCAAGCTCGAGTGCGCGCGGGCCGAGCGCCTGTTCGCCGCCAAGGCGATCAGCCAGGCCGAGTTCGACGCTTCGCTGACGAGCTGCCGGACCTCCAGCTTCTCGGTGGAGGCGGCGCGGGCGCGCGAGAGCCTGGCCTCGAAATCGCTGAGCGACTCGCTGATCCGGGCTCCGTTCCGCGGCATCGTGGGCGAGCGCCGCGTCTCGGTAGGCGACTACGCGACGCCCGGTCGAAGCGTGCTCACCTTGGTCGACTCGAGCACGCTGCGGCTCGAAATCGCCGTCCCGGAGAGCGCCATCGGCGCGGTCACCGCGGGCCGGCCGGTATCGTTCGGGGTCGCCGCCTATCCGAAGCGGACGTTCTCCGGGAAGGTCGCGCGGCTCTCCCCCAACCTGCGGCCGGCCACTCGCGATCAGATCGTCGAGGTCAGCGTGGAGAACGCCGACGCCGCGCTCCGGCCGGGCATGTTCGCGACCGTGCGGCTCGCGATCGGAGAGGAAAAGCTCCCGGTCGTGCCGGTGAGCGCCGTGCTCGGACAGGCGCCCTCGGAGCGACTGTACGTCGTCAACCGCGAGTGGCGCGTCGAGGAGCGCGTCGTCTCCACCGGCGAACGCGTGCCGAACGGCGTCGCGGTCGAGGCCGGCATCAGCGCCGGTGAAACCGTAATCGCGGTTCCGCCGAACGGCATTCGCGACGGCGTACGCGTGAAGTGAGCCCCCTGTCCCGAGACTGAAACCACCCTTCTTCCATCGAGATCATCGTCATGCAGTGGCTAGCCAACGTCAGTGTGCGCCGTCCGACCTTCGCGACGGTGTTGATCGCGCTCGTGCTCGTGTTCGGGCTCGTGGGGTACTCGCGGCTCGGCGTCGATCGCTTTCCGAACGTCGATTTTCCCACCGTCGGCGTGATCACGCGCCTGCCGGGCGCCGCGCCCAAGGAGGTGGAGAGCGAAATCAGCTCGAAGATCGAGGAGGCCGTCAACACCATCGGCGGCATCGACGAGCTGCGCTCGGTCTCGAGCGAAGGCGTCTCGCAAGTCTACATCACCTTCGTGCTCGAGAAGGACATCGAGGTCGCATCCCAGGAAGTGCGCGATCGCGTGAGCTCCGTCATCGCCGATCTTCCCGCGAACATCGAGGCGCCGTCGGTCGAGAAGCTCGACCCCGACGCGACGCCGATCCTGTACGTAGCCGTGCGCGCCGACACACCGATCGCCAAGCTCACGGAGACGGCCGACAAGATCGTGCGCAGGAAGATCGAAAGCACGCCGGGCGTGGGTCAGGTGACGGTGCTCGGCGGAACGAAGCGCCAGCTCAACGTGTGGCTCGACCCCGCGCGCCTGCGCGCCTTCGACGTGACCGCGGCCGACGTGGAGAAGGCGATCGGCGCCTCGAACCAGAGCGTCCCCGGCGGCCGGCTCGAAGCGGGTCCGGTTCAGAAGGTGCTGCGCGTGCTCGGGCGCGCCGAGCGGCCCGAGGCGCTCGGCGAGATCGTCGTCGCGGAACGGCCGGGCAGTCCGGTGCACGTCCGCGACGTGGCTCGCGTGGAAGACGGCGTAGAATCGCCCGAGACGGCCGCCCTGCGCGACGGCGCGCCGGCCGTGCTGCTCTCGATCCGCAAGCAATCCGGCTCGAACAGCGTCGCGGTCGTGGACGAGGTGCGCGCGCGGCTGCGCGAGGTCGAGAGCGAGCTGCCGGCGGGGACCAAGCTCGAGGTGGTGCGCGACAACACCGCGACCATCCGGACCAGCGTGCACGCGGTGACCGAGCACCTGATCCTGGGCGCGCTCTTCGCGGGCGCGGTCGTGCTGCTGTTCCTCGGCAACCTGCGCAGCACCGTGATCGCGGCGGTCGCGATCCCCGTCTCGATCGTGGGCACGTTCGCGTTGATGTGGTCGCAGGGCTTCTCGCTCGACACCATCACGCTGCTGGCGCTGGCGCTCGCGGTCGGAATCGTGATCGACGACGCGATCGTCGTGCTCGAGAACGTGCACCGGACGATCGAGGAGAAGGGTGTCTCGCCGATCAAGGCCGCCATCCTCGCCACCCGCGAGGTGGGCCTGGCCGTGCTCGCCACCACCTTGTCGCTGGTGGCCGTGTTCCTGCCGGTCGCGTTCATGAGCGGCATCGTCGGGCGCTTCATGAAGAGCTTCGGCTTGACCATGGCGTTCTCGATCCTGGTGTCCATGCTGGTGAGCTTCTCGCTCACGCCGATGCTGTCCTCGCGCTGGCTCCGGGCGAAGCGCCCGCTCGCGAGCGGCGCCGCCGCGCACAGCCTGCTCGAGCGGCTGGTCGCGCGCGTGCACACGCCGCTCGAAAACGCCTACGAGGCCCTGCTGCGCTGGGTGATGCGGAGGCGCTGGGTGGTGGTGAGCGTCTCGCTCGTCGCCCTGTTCGCGAGCGTACCGCTGCTCTCGATCGTGCCGAAGGGCTTCTTGCCGAAGAGCGACGACGCCGAGTTCGAGATCAGCGTGCGCATGCCGGAGGGCGCGAGCCTCGACGCCACGCTGCTCGCGACCGAGCGCATCGCGCGCGAGGTGCGCGGGACGGCTTCGGTGAAGACCACGCTGGTCACGATCGGCGACAACGCCGAGCGCGCCCCGAACCTCGGCAAGATTCACGTCCAGCTCGAACCGCCGGAGCGCCGCAAGGCTTCGCAGGAACAGCTCATGGAGGGCGTGCGCAGGAGCGTGGTCGCACGCCAGCCGAAGGAGCTCGTGATCGAGGTGACCGAGGTGCCCATGTTCAGCGGCGGCGGCAAGCAGACGCCGGTCGCCTACGAGCTCAGCGGCACGGACCTCGACGAGCTCGAGAAGCACGCGCGGGAGTTCGAGCGGCGGGTCAAGGCCATTCCGGGCGCCGTCGACGTGAACACGTCGCTCGTCTCCGGCAAGCCGGAGACCAGCCTGCGCATCGACCGCGAGCGGGCCGCGGACCTCGGCGTCAAGGTCCAGGACATCGCCCACGCGCTCCGGCTGTTCGTCGGCGGCGTGGAGGTGTCACGCTACGAAGAGAACGGCGAAACCTACCCGATCGAGCTCCGCGGCGAGGCCCGCGACCGCGCGTCCTTCGAGCGCCTCGGTCTGCTCGCGGTGCCCTCCGCGCGCGGCGTCAGCGTCCCGCTCTCGGAGCTCGTGGCGGTGGAGCAGGGCAGCGGTCCCTCGAACATCTCGCGCCTGAACCGCCGGCGCCAGGTCACGCTCTACGCGAACGTCGCCCCCGGCGTCTCGTCGGGTACGGTCATGGCCGGCATCGAAAAGGCGATCGCAGAGTCGAAGCTGCCGGCCGGTTACAAGGCTCAGCCGACCGGGCAGTCGAAGGAGATGGGCCGCGCCGCCGAGGCGTTCCTGCTGGCATTCGGCCTCTCGTTCGTGTTCATGTACCTCGTGCTCGCGGCGCAGTTCGAGTCGTGGCTCCACCCGATCACGATCCTGATCGCGCTGCCGCTGACGTTGCCCTTCGCCCTCGTCTCACTCCTGATCTTCGAACAGGCGCTCGACATCTACTCGATGCTCGGCCTCCTGGTGTTGTTCGGGGTGGTGAAGAAGAACGCCATCTTGCAAATCGACCATACGAATCAGCTGCGGGCGCGCGGCATGGCGCGCGACGAGGCCATCGTGCTCGCCAATCGGGACCGCTTGCGACCGATTCTGATGACCACCCTCGCGTTCGTGGCCGGGATGATCCCGCTCATCCTTTCGAACGGCGTCGGCGCCGGCTTCAACCGCGCGACCGCGGGCGTGATCGTCGGCGGCCAGACGCTGTCGCTCCTGCTCACCCTGGTCGCGACGCCCGTCGCCTACTCGTTGTTCGACGATCTTTCGAGCTTCGTGCGGCGGCTGCGCGGCAAGGCCGCCGCGGAAGCGCGCGCGCGTGTCGCCGAGGAGCTCGCGGACGTCGAGGCGGGACGGCTCTCGACGGTGCCGGGAACGCCATGACACCGACCGCGATCCTCGTCGCCCTCCTCGCGGCAGTCCTCGGACTCGCGCTCGGACGAGTGCTCGGACGCCCGGGCTCCGCGCTCGCTCGAGCCGAGGTCGAACCGCCCGCGGGCTGGAAGAAGGCCGCCGAGACGCAGGGCGATCAGCTGGTCGCGATCATCGCGGACAGCGTGCCCGACGCCGTACTGTTCTTCTCCGACCTCGGCGAGATCCGCTACGCGAACACGGTCGCGCGCGAGCTCTTCTTCGAGGGCCGCGCGCCGGAGGGACAGAACTTCATCCGGCTGGTCGCCGACGCGCCGGTGCCCCTGCGCGAGGCGCTGCTCGGCGAGAGCGACCGACTCTTCAGCATGGACCTCGACGGCCGGCGCGAGACCTACCACGTCTCGCGCCGCGCCTTCCAGCTCGACGGCGAGCTCCACACGCTGCTCACGGTCAAGTACATGACGCGGGAGATCGGCCGGCGCGAGGTGGAAGTGCTGAAGCGCGTCGTGCGGGTCGTGAGCCACGAGGCGAACAACTCGCTCGCGCCCATCACTTCGCTCGTGCACTCCGCGCGCCTGATCGCCAAAAACCCGGAGCACAGCGACAAGCTCGAGCGCGTGTTCTCCACGATCGAGGAGCGCGCCACGCACCTCCGGTCATTTCTCGAGGGCTACGCGGCCATGGCCCGCCTGCCGAAGCCCAAGCCGCGACACGTCGAGTGGGCGGTGTTCTTGCGCCAGCTCGGGGCGCTCTATCCCGCCGTGCGCTGGCCCGAGGTCCCGGCGAAGAACGCGTGGTTCGACACCGTGCAGGTCGAGCAGACCGTCATCAACTTGATCAAGAACGCCTTCGAGGCGGGCAGTCCGCTCGAGGACATCGAGGTCAAGCTCGCCATGCGAGACGACGGCACGAGCGAGATCGACGTGCTCGACCGCGGTCCCGGCTTCGGGCCCGAAGCGCTCAAGCACGCGCTCCTGCCGCTCTACACGACCAAGGAGTCGGGCAGCGGCATGGGACTCGCGCTCAGCCAGGAAATCGTCGAGGCGCACGGCGGCAGCATCGGGGTCTCGAACAGGCCCGACGGCGGCGCCTGGATCCGCCTGATTCTGCCGGGGAAGGCGAACACCAATCAAGACCTGACGCGCTCCCGCCTCACCTTGACACGGAGCTAACGTGACAATGGTAGGGTCGGAGAATGCCCAGCACGCGGCGACCCTCCACGACGGCTCTCGCCGCCGTGTGCGCCGCGCTCCTGGTCGCTCAGCACGTGGCGGCGCGCGCCCTGCGCGACGGTCTCTTCCTCTCGACCTTCGGCGCCAGCGAGCTGCCGAAGGTGATGCTGGCGGCCGCCGCGGTGGGGCTCGCCGCGGTGGTCGGGTCGGCCCGCCTGATGGCGCGCTTCGGACCCGGTCGATCGATCCCCGCGCTGCTCGTCGTGAGCGGCTGCCTCTACGCCGTGGAATGGCAGCTGCTTTCGCAGCGGCGCGAGCTCGCGGTCGTGCTGGTC
>DASXWF010000701.1:0-6636 GCA_036503835.1 Polyangiaceae bacterium
GCGCCAGCGGTGATGAGGACGAAGAGACCGCCACTCGTGCCCTAATCCGGCCGATCTCGTAGCCGCGCGATCGACGCTGACCGCGGAGCATCTCGCGACGTTCATCGGCACCGGTTCCAAAGCCGCCGCCCCGCCGAAAACTCGCTCGAAGAGCGCGAAATCCCGCTGAGCGGTTGTCCTTGTTGCAGCGCGGGCCGACGTGTTATCGCGCGTCGGAGACGTTCTTGCGTCGTTTCGCCTTCTTGGGCGCCTTCTTCTTCGATCCGCCCTTCCTCGCCACCTTCACGCGCTTGCCGGCAGCGGCTTCGGTGGCTCGAAACTTCGCCACCCGCGCGATCAGACGCGCAGGAACGGGCTCCGCGACGGAGAAACGCAGCGTCGCCCGGTTGTGCAAAAATTCGTCGAGCTCGAGCGCGCGTACGAGCGAGGCCGTCGCTGGATAGATCGAGTAGTGGCGCGCATACCCCGCGAAGTAGAGCACCATCGTGCCGTCGACCTTGTAGACCGGGATCTGGTACGAGATGCCTTCGCTGGCCTTCGGCAAAGCCTTGCGGATCGTGGCGCGCACACTGGCGAGCGCCGGACGCACCGATGCGGGCTGCGCGGCGATGTATTCGCTGACGGACTTGAAGTCGGTCCTGGCCATCCCGATCGAGCATCCTCGGGGAAAACACGAGCGTCCAGGACCGTGAGAGGGACCCCACAGCCACCGCAAGTATTGGCAACTATTGACCAAATCGGGCAACCGCTCGCCCATCCAAAAAAAGATCGGACCCTTGTCGATCCCGGCGGCGCCCGTTCGTCGCCCTGACAGAACGGGCGCTTCGGTCCTCGACCGGAACGCCCCAGAGTGGAAGGAACCGAACAATGCGAGTCATGGTGATTGTCAAGGCGTCGAAGAATTCCGAGGCCGGTGTGATGCCGAGCGAGAAGCTCCTGTCCGACATGGGCCGATTCAACGAAGAGCTCGTGAAGGCCGGCGTGATGCTGGCCGGCGAAGGCCTTCAGCCGAGCAGCAAGGGAAAGCGCTTGCTCTTCTCCGGCGGGAAGAAGAAGACAGTAGACGGTCCGTTCACCGAGACGAAGGAGCTCGTCGCGGGGTTCTGGATCTGGCAGGTGAAGTCGATGGAGGAGGCGCTCGAGTGGGCCCGCCGCTGCCCCGATCCCATGCCCGGCGAAGAGGCGGAGCTCGAGATCCGTCCGGTGTTCGAGGCGGAGGATTTCGGAGCGGAGTACACCCCGGAGCTCCGCGAACGGGACGCGCGTCTGCGCACCGAGCTCGAGCGGCAGCGGAGCTCGTGAGCGGCATCTCCACGCCGCGGCGCTAAGCTTGGCGCCGCCGATGGGCGACTCGCTCCGTCACCTCCGCGTTCTGGCTCTGGACGCCCAGGCGAGCGGAGCGACGCCCGCCTACGGCGATCTGATCGAGCTCGGCTGGGGCGTCTGTTCGGCGGAGGGTCCTGCGGGCGCGCCCCAGACCCGCTGGGTGATCCCGCGCACCCGAAGGCCGATCGGACGCGCCGTGAGGGAGCTCACCGGCTGGTCGGAAGCCGTCTTGAAAGAAGCCGTCGAGGAGGCCGACGCGTGGACGCTGCTCCGGAGAGAAATCACACGGAGCTTCGGAGAGGACCCGAGCGCGCCGGTGCCGACCGTCATCCATTTCGCTCGCTTCGAGCAGCCCTTCCTGCGCGATCTGCACGAGCGCCTGGACAGTGCCGCACCCTACCCCTTCGATACCGTCTGCCTGCACGCCGTCGCCGCGCGGTTTCTGCCGGATCTGCCGCGGCGCAACATCCGCGCGCTTGCCGGATACTTCGGCCATTCGCCGGAACTTTTGCGCCGGAGCTCGGGTCACGTGGAAGCCACGGCCTTCATCTGGCGAGGTCTCGTCCCGTTGCTCGAGGCGGCGGGCGTCCGAACCTGGTCGGAGCTCAAGCAGTGGCTGTGCGATGCGGCCCCCGCAAGACGATCGGCGCGTCGTTCCTTCCCGCTCGCCGCGGAAACACGGCGTTCGCTCCCCGACGCCGCGGGCGTGTACCGCTTCTTGCGACCGAACGGGCAGATCGTCTACGTCGGCAAGGCCGTCAGTCTGAAAAAGCGCGTCGCGAGCCATTTCAAGAGCCGCGGCCCGGCCACCGAGCGCAGCCTCGAGCTCTTGAGTCAGGTGCACGCCATCGATCACACCGAAACCGCGAGCCTGCTCGAGGCTGCGCTGCTGGAAACGGACGAGATCAAGCGCCTCGACCCGCCCTACAACGTGCAGCTCCGCTCCGGCGAGCGCTCCGCGTGGTTCGCCTCCCGCGATCTCCGCGACACCCGGCCGGCGCCGGACGACGCTCATCCACTCGGTCCGCTGCCTTCGGAGCGTGCGCTCTCGGGGCTGCCGGCGCTCGCCGCGCTCGCCGACGGGGCCGAACCGAGCCGGGCCTTGCTGGCGGCCGCGCTGGCGGTCCCCGCGGAATTTCTGCCAGATCGAACGCTCTTCGACGAGGGCTTCGAGATCTTCTCCGCCGAGCACCTCGCTCGCCACGAGCCCGATACGCTGCGGCGCATCACCGGCGCTTCACTCGCGCTGTGGCTCGCGCGCGGTCGCGTAGAGCTCGAGTCGCCGCTCGAAACCGCTCCCGGCGAATGGGATCTCGCGAGGGTGCGGCGCCGGCTCGAACGCGCGCTCGTCCAGGGCGGCCTGCTGCTCCGCCGAGCGCGCCTGCTGGCGCTGCTGGCCGACGCCGACGTCGCCTTCCGCGAAGCGCCGCACCCGCAGACCCGCGCGCTGGCGGTCGCCGGCACGAAAATCTCGAGCCGTCACGATCTCGAGAACGTCGCGGCGCTCGCGTCGCTCCCGCGCCGGCGCGCGCCCGCGCTCCGCACGCGGCAAGCCGCGTTCGACGCCGCGGCGTACGATCGGATGCGCGTGTTGCTCACCGAGCTGCGCCGCATCTTCGACGAGAGCGGCGAGATCGCCGTGCGCACCGGCGGGCACCTGCTCGAGGGAGAACGACTCGCGCGCGTGCTGCGCGCGGTCTGACGCCTACTTCAGGTACGCGGAGATCGCCGGGTACCAGGCGCGCGCCATGCGCGCGTAGCCCGCCTGGTTCGGGTGCACCCCGTCGCCGAGCTCGTTCGTCGGGAAGCCCGTGAACTGGTCGACCAGCACCACGTGCTTGCCGGCGTCCTTGCGGGCGTTCACGATGCCGGGCACGGCGGCGTTGTAGGTGTTCACCGCGCTCGCCGACATCGGCAGCGGAATGATGTTCGAGACGACGAGCAGGGTGTCCGGCAGCTCCTGGACGATCTGATCGATCAGCGTACCGAGCCGATCGGGCGCGCCGTTCGGGTTCTGGTACATGTCGTTCGTGCCGATGTGGAGCAGGATGATGTTCGGATCGGGGGTCAGCGCAGGGCTCGGCACGATGCCGTCGATCTGCTGAATCGTCCAACCGCTGTGGCCCTCGTGCGCCTTCGGGAAGGTCACGCCGTCGACCATGCTCGGTCCGTTCATCGAACCGCCGACGAAGGTGATTTCCTTGTCGTCCTCGAGCGCGAGGTGGAAGAGCTCGACGCGATAACCGCCCGAAAAGCCGATGCCGTCGGTGATCGAATCCCCGAGGGGAAGGATCTTGCACGGGCCGCTCGCCGGGCACGGATCGAAGCCCGTGGAGCCACCCGTGCCCGCCGTTCCGGTGCCCGCCGCGCCGCCGCCTGCGCCGCCACCGCCCTTGCCTGCCATCGAACCGGCCGCGCCTCCGCTGCCGGACATCGACCCGCCGGAGCCTGCACCACCGAACGCGCCGCCCGCGCCGCCCGCGGGCCCGCCGGAGCTGCCGCTCACTCCGGAACCACCCTGGCCACCGCGGCCGGAAACCGACGATCCTCCGGCACCACCTGCGCCGCCGCCACCGAGCGTGCCCGCGTTGCCACCCGAGCTCGCACCGCCGGTGGTTCCTCCGCTTCCACCGTTCGCCTTGCCTGCGCTTCCGCCACTCGTGCCCGCACCACCAGTCGGTGACGATCCGGCGGCCCCACCGCTCCCACCTTTGCCGGTCGAGCCAGCCATCGTTCCGGAGCCACTCGCTCCAGCGTCATCGTCGTCGTCGGGGTTTTGCTCGAGGGCGCAACCGACGGGGAGAAGTACGAACAGCAGTGGGAGCAGGCAGAGTGAGGTGCGCATCGGCGTGTGCGGATCATTCCCACTCCGCCCTCACTGGATCCACAAAAATCTCAATGATTTCATGGCGTCAGTTGCGACACCGGTGACAAATTCGTCGCTGGGGCCCGACTGACCCTGCGCCTCGGGCTACCAGGTGACCGCGGGGAAGCCCTTGCCGGGTTTGGCGAACAGGTAGCCCTGGAAGAGGTTGCACCCGATGTTGACCAGCGTGTCGCGCTCGGCCTGGGTTTCGACACCCTCTGCCACGACGGTGATGCCCAGAGGCGCGCCGAGCGTCTGCAGGGAGGCGACGAGCCGCTGCTTGATCGGCTCCTGATCGACCCCGCGGACGAGGGACATGTCGAGCTTCACGACCTCCGGCTGCAAGCTCGCGAGGCTCGAGAGCGCGGCGTAACCGGCACCGAGGTCGTCCACCGCGATGCGGTAGCCGGCCGAGCGCAGCTGAGCGATCCGCTCCTGGATGTCCTTCAAGCGTTCGAGCGAGGCGCGCTCGGTGATTTCGAAGACGATGCGCTCGGCGAACGGCGCGAGCGGTGAGCTCGGCGAGTAGAGCTCGTCGTCGGTGAGATCGCTCGCGTGGAGGTTGACGAAGATCAGGCTGCCGTCCGGCGCGTGGGCGGCGGAGCGCGCAACCGCGGCGCGGATGGTGCGACCGAGCTCCTGGACGCGATGCAGCTGCTCCGCGGCGCTGAAGAAGTGATCGGGGCGGCCGAGGCTCGGTTCGTCGGTGCGGACGAGCGCCTCGTAGGCGTGCACGCGCTTCTCGCTCCAGAGCACGATCGGCTGGAATGCCATCCAGAGTCGCTCGAGCGCGACCTCGAAGCGGCCGGCGAGCTCCGCGCGCACGCGCGAGCTCGGCGGCGTGAAGCCCGGACGCGTGTCGGGCATCAGCGCGCGAACGCTGTGCCGCACGTCGACCGCCTGCTCGACGGCCTGCAGCAGCACGGCCGGATCGACCGGCTTCAAGAGGTAGCGGTACGCTCCGCGCTCGAGTGCCTGGACGGCGGTCTCGACCGTGGGCATTCCGGTCATGAGCAGCACGGGCAGATCCGGATCGAGCTTGTGCGCGGCGCGCATGACCTCGAGGCCGTCCGCGCCCGGCATCGTGATGTCGGTCACCACCACATCGACGTCGCGCGGGTCCATGCCGGCGATTTGCTCGCAGGCGGTTCGACCGTCGTTCAGGCGCGTGACCTGGTGACCGGCGCGCTCGAGGGTACGAGCCAGCGCGCGGAGCAGGTTCTCGTCGTCGTCGGCCACGACGACGCGGCCCCGAACGGCCAGGGTCAGCTTGGGGGATGGAGGTACGCCGACCACGGGACCCTGATGCCGACTCGGGTCGGCAGGCGGTGGTGGGTTCGTGGCGGGCGACGACATGGCCATTGGCTGCGGGTACCTAACCCGCACAGACCATGAACGGCGCGCCTACACCACACTTAAGCGGCCACGAGGCCGGACGCTGGTCCCGGCCTCGTGGAGGCGGCTCGGATTGGGTTGTCAGAGCTTGAAATCGTTCAGGAAATCCCCAGCTCACGCAGGTTCGGCAATCGGATCGCCTTTGATGCGGAGGTAGAGCCATGAGCCGGCAACCACCGCCATCGGGAACGACACGAGCAGCATGCCGATGCCGCAGGCGAGACCGCCGGCGAGGAAGACGAAAAGGCCGATCAGACCGACCACGAAGATGGTCATCTTGTGGCCCTTGGTCATTTCCCAGCTCTTTTTCAGTGCGTCGATGCCCGAAAGCCCCTGATCCACCACGAGCGCCGGGTAAAGGGCCAAGCCGAAGGTCAGGATGAGGCCCGGTATCAGGCACAGCAGCGAGCCGATCAAGACGACGATGGCGTTGGCGATCATGGCGACGAACATCGGGCCGAAGAAGCGCCCACCCGAGAACGGATCACCGAACGTCACCGGCTGACCACGTGCCGCTTTCAACCCGGTGAGGACGATGCCGCCGGTCATGAACGCGCTCACGAGCAGGCTCACGATGCCGCCAACCAGGCTCACCGCGAGGTTCGCGATGGATAGGATCGATGCGTCGAGCAGCCCCTGCTCCGCGGCGATCCCGAGGAAGACGGAACCGCCGGTGCTGACGATGTTGGCGAGGAAGGCTTCGACGAAGAACGCAACCGCCAGCGGCAGCGCGACGGCTCCAAATTTCTTCGAGACGACGCGCCAGCCGAAGCCCCAGGCATCGCCGGCCGAAATCGAGATGGGGGGCAACGCGATCGCGCCGTGCCCACCCGGCGGCATGCCGCCGGGCGGAGGCTGAAAGCCACCGCCGAATCCACCGGGAGGTCCGTAGCCGGGCGGCCCACCATGGCCACCCGGAGGACCGCCGTGTCCACCGGGAGGGGGATAGCCACCGGGGGGCAAACCACCAGGAGGCGGGTAGCCGCCGGGAGGACCGCCGCCGGGAGGCGGGTAGCCGCCACCGGGAGGACCGCCGCCGGGAGGCGGAT
>DASXWF010000702.1:0-12084 GCA_036503835.1 Polyangiaceae bacterium
GCCGTCACCGGGGGCGCGCTCGCGGGCGGCTCGGGAGAAGCACGCGTCGCAGGCGTGACCACCGACAGCCGCGCGGACGTGGCGGGCAAGCTTTTCGTGGCGCTCTCCGGCGAGCGCTTCGACGGTCACCGCTTCGTCGAGGACGTGGCGCGCGCGGGCGCGGCAGCGGTCCTCGTCGGGCGCGACGCTGCGCGTGCTCGAGGCGGACGTGGACGTCCGCGGAGTGCGCGCGCGCATCGCCACGCCCGCCGGTGAAGTGACGCTGTCGTCACGGCTGATCGGCGCTCACAACCTCGAGAATCTGCTGCTCGCGCTCGGGATCCTGTACGCCTCGGGCTTCGACGCGCAGGCGGCCGCGACGGCGCTCGGCTCGGCGCCCGCCGCGCCGGGACGCCTCGAGCGCTGCGACGAGGACGACGACGACATCCGCGTGCTCGTGGACTACGCGCACACGCCCGACGCGCTCGAGCGCGTGCTTGCGGCGCTTTCGCGCATCACCCCCGGCGAGGTCGTGTGCGTCTTCGGCTGCGGCGGCGATCGCGATCCGAACAAGCGCCCGAAGATGGGCGCAGCCGTCGGCCGCGGTGCCGGGCGCGCCATCCTCACGAGCGACAACCCGCGCGGCGAGGAGCCCCGGGCGATCGCGAGCCAGGTCGAGGAGGGCCTCCGCACCGGCACGGCCCGCTACGAAATCGAGCTCGATCGCGCTCGTGCCATCGAGCTGGCCGTGACGAGCGCGCGCCCCGGCGACAGCGTGTTGCTCGCGGGCAAGGGCCACGAGACGTACCAGATCGTCGGCAGCGAGCGGCGTCCCTTCGACGATCGCGTCGAGGCGCGGCGGGCGCTCGCGCTCCGCCGGCGCGAAAGGAGCGCCTGATGGCCGGCGCGCTGCCGCAGAATTGCGCCGCGTTTTCGCTCGCGGAGGTCGCGGCCGTCACCGGGGGCGCGCTCGCGGGCGGCTCGGGAGAAGCACGCGTCGCAGGCGTGACCACCGACAGCCGTGCGGACGTGGCGGGGAAGCTCTTCGTGGCGCTCTCCGGCGAGCGCTTCGACGGTCACCGCTTCGTCGAGGACGTGGCGCGCGCCGGCGCGGCGGCGGTCCTCGTCGGGCGCGACGTGGGTGCGCTCCCGATTCCGGTCGTGCGCGTGGAGTCTCCGCTCGCGGCGCTCGGCGCGCTCGGGCGCGAGCAGCGCCGGCGTTTTCCGGGGAAGGTCGTGGCCGTCGCGGGCTCTGCCGGAAAGACCACGACTCGCAGCGCCGTGGGCGCGCTGCTGTCGGAGCTCGCGCCGGGCGCAGTCCACCAAACGACCGCGAACCTGAACAACCTGATCGGAGTCCCGCTCGTCTTGCTCGGATTGTCGGAGGCGCATCGCTACGCCGTGGTGGAGATCGGGACGAACGCGCCGGGCGAGGTGGCGCGGCTCGCCGCCCTCGTCGAGCCGGATCTCGCGGTGCTCACGCTGATCGGCATCGAGCACAGCGAGGGGCTCGGCGATCTCGACGGCATCGAGCGTGAGGAGGGCGCCGTGTTCGGCGGCCTGCGCGCGGGTGGGATCGCGCTCGGCAACGCGGACGACGCACGCGTACTCCGGCAGCTTGCCGGGGCGCGCGCCGAGCGAGTGCGGTACGGCTTCGGCGCGGACGCCGAGGTGCGGGGCCGGCGGCTCGGGGGAAGCGCGGGCCGCCAGAAGCTCGCCGTGAGCGGGCGTCAGGGCTCGTTCGAGCTCGAGCTGCCGCTCTTGGGAGAGGCGGGCGCCTACGCCGCGCTCGCCGCCGTGGCCGTGGCCGAGTCGCTCGCGCCGACCGCCCGGATCGATCCGCGCGCGCTCTCCGCGGCCTTCTCGCGCGCGGGCGAGCCCGGCCGGCTCGAGGCGCACGAGCTCGCGGACGGTACGCTGGTGCTCGACGACGCCTACAACTCGAACCCCGCCAGCGCGCGGGCGTCGTTGCGCACGGCGCGCGAGCTCGCGGACGGGCGCAAGGCGCGGCTCGTGCTCGTGCTCGGTGAGATGCGCGAGCTCGGCGCGCTTTCGGCGCGCGAGCATCGCGAGCTCGGAGACGCGATCGGCGCGAGCGGCGCGAGCGCGCTGATCGCGGTGAGCGGCGACGCGCGGCTCTACGTCGAAGCCGTGCACGACTCGGGCATGGACGCCTGCTTCGCAGCGGACGCGGAAGCCGGGCTCGCGGCGGCGCGCGAGCGCATCCGGCCCGGCGACGTCGTGCTCGTCAAGGCTTCGCGCGGCGTGCGCGCCGAGCGCGTCGTCCAGGGCCTCGTGGCGGGAGGTGCCCGGTGATCTACGAGCTGCTCTATCCCCTCCACAACCTGCCGGGGCTCGGCTGGTTGAACGTGCTCCGCTACCCGTCGTTCCGCGCGATCATGTCCGCGCTGACGGCGATGATCGTCTCGTTCTTGGTCGCGCCCTGGTTCATCTCCAAGCTCCGCGGCAAGCAGATCAGCCAGATCATCCGCGAGGAAAACCCGGAATCCCACCAGTCGAAGAAGGGCACGCCGACCATGGGCGGCGCGCTGATCCTGCTCAGCGTGCTCGTGCCGACGATGCTGTGGGCCGACGTGAAGAACGTGTTCGTGATCGCGACCGCGTCGGTCACGGCCGGCTACGGCGCGATCGGTTACCTCGACGACCGCCTCAAGATCCAGGCGGTGAGCTCGCGCGGGCTGCCGGGTCGCTACAAGCTCATCTGTCAGTTTTTGATCGGCGGCGCCGCGATCGCGTACCTGTTCCTCAACACCTCGGAGCTGCCGGCGCAGTGGCTCGAGATCCGCGCGCGCCTGGCGGTGCCGTTCCTGGCCTTCGAGAAGCACCCGATCGAGCTGCCGCTCCTGCTGTATGCGGCTCTCGCTCTGGTGTTCGTGGTGTTCATGAGCAACGCCGTGAACCTCACCGACGGCCTCGACGACCTCGCCATCGGTCCCGTGATCGTCTCGGCCGGCACGTACTCGCTGTGGGCGTACGTGGCCGGCTCGGTGCTGTTCGGCCGCCCGCTCGCGGACTACCTCGATGTCGCCGGGTTTCCCGAGATGCCCGAGCTTGCCGTGTACGGCGCGGCCGTGATCGGCGCGGGCATCGGCTTTCTCTGGTACAATACCTATCCCGCGCAGGTCTTCATGGGGGACGTGGGCTCGCTCTCGCTCGGCGGCGGGCTCGGCATGCTGGCCGTGTTCACGAAGACCGAGCTCCTGACCGTGATCCTCGGAGGCGTCTTCGTGATGGAGGCCGCGAGCGTCATCACGCAGGTCGTCTCCTACAAGCTCTTCAAGAAGCGTGTGTTCTTGATGGCTCCCATCCACCACCACTTCGAAAAGAAAGGCTGGCCCGAGCCGCGCATCATCGTGCGCTTCTGGATCATCACCATCCTGCTTTCGCTCGTGGCGCTGTCGTCCATGAAGTTGAGGTGATCATGAACGACGACCTCGGCAGCCTTTCGGGCAAGCGCGTGATCATTCTGGGCCTCGGCAAGAGCGGCATGGCCGCGGCCCGGCTCTGCCTGCGCGCCGGGGCGCGCGTGCTCGGGACGGACGCCGCGCCGCGCGAGAAGCTCTCGCCCGAGCTCGGCGGTCTCGGTATCGAGCTCGAGCTCGGCGGTCACGCAGGCGTGGATTTCGAGCGCGCCGATCTGGTGGTGGTTTCGCCCGGAGTGCCGGCGTTCGCGGCGCTCGAACGCGCGCAGCAGGCGGGCGTCGAGGTGATCGGGGAGCTCGACCTCGCGTGCCGCTACCTGGACGCGCCCGTCGTGGCGATCGGCGGCACGAACGGCAAGAGCACGACCACGACGCTGGTCGGCGAGATCCTGGCGGCGGGCGGGCGGCGCGCCTTCGTCGGCGGAAATCTCGGCACCCCGTGCGCGGAGGCCGTGGGCCGGGACTGGGACGCCGTGGTGCTCGAGGTTTCGAGCTTCCAGCTCGAGCGCGCGCCGCTGTTCCGGCCGCGCGTGAGCGTGCTCCTGAACGTCACGGAGGACCACCTCGATCGCTACACGAGCTTCTCGGCGTACGCCGACGCCAAGGGCAACGCCTTCGTGAACCAGGAGCTCGACGACACGGCGATCGTGCCGTTCGGGGACGTGATCTGCGAGGAGCAGGCGCGCCGGGGCCGCGGGCAGATTCTGAGCTTCGGCGCTGCCGGCGACTACGCGGTCGATGCGGGCGAAGTGGTGGAGGCGCGCTCGGGCGAACGCTTCGAGCTCGCGCGCGCCAGGCTCTACGGCGCGCACAACCACGCCAACGCCGCCGCCGCGATCGCCGCGGTGCGAGCCCTCGACGTCGAGCTTTCGGCCGTGCACGGCGGCCTCGCGAGCTTCCAGCCGCTCCCGCACCGCATGGCGCTGTGCGGGGAGCGCGGCGGCGTGCGCTTCTACGACGACTCCAAGGGCACGAACGTCGGTGCCGCCGTGACGGCGCTGCTCGGGCTCTCGGAGCCGAAGGGCGTGTTGATCGCGGGCGGGCGCGACAAGCACGGCTCGTACGCGCCGCTGGTCGAGGCGTTGCGCGAACGCGGTCGCGCCGCGGTGCTGATCGGCGAGGCGGCGCCGCGCATCTTCGACGCCGTGGGCGGAGCCGTACCGGTCGAGCACGCGGAGAGCATGGACGACGCGGTGCGCCGCGCGTTCCGCCTCGCGAAGGCGGGCGACGCGGTGCTGCTCAGTCCCGCCTGCTCCAGCTTCGACATGTTCAAGAGCTACGCGGACCGTGGTGAGCGCTTCTGCGCCGCGGTCCAGGCGCTCGAGGAGTCGCGATGAAGACCAGCGAAGCATTGCTCTCGAACGTCCGGCGCAAAGGGTCGATCGACGTCGTGCTCGCGGCGGCCGCCATCGCGCTGCTCGGCTTCGGCGTCGTGATGGTCTACACGGCGAGCGTCGTGGAGGCGACCACCACCTTCCGCGATCCCCAGTACTTCGTGATGCGCCAGGCCATCTACGCCGGCGCGGGCCTCGCGATCATGCTCGTTGCCTCGCGCATCGACTATCACCGGCTGCGGCCGCTGACGTATCCGATCCTCGCGGGCGTGACGTTTCTGATGATCCTGAGCGTCACCGGCTTCGGGCACACGGGCGGCGGCGCGGCGCGCTGGCTCGCGCTCGGGCCGATCCACGTGCAACCGTCGGAGGCCGCCAAGCTCGCGTTGATCCTGTGGCTCGCGTACTCGCTCGAGAAGAAGCGCGAGAAAATGAAGAGCTTCTCGATCGGAATGCTGCCGCACTTCCTGATGGCGGGGTTCTTGATGGTGCTCTGCCTGAAGCAACCGGATTTCGGCGGAGCGGTCGTGCTCCTGTTCCTGACCTTCGCGCTCCTGTTCGTGGCCGGCGCCCGGCTCGGCTACCTGCTCGGCGCGGCCATGCTGGGCGCGCTGTTCGCCGTCTGGGCCGTTCGCTTCACGAACTACCGCTGGGAACGCATGCTGGCGTGGTTCAACATGAGCGAGCACCGCCAGGATCTCGCTTACCAGCCGTTCCAGTCGGTGATGAGCTTCGGTTCGGGCCGCGTGTTCGGCCTCGGCCTCGGCAAGGGACTCCAGGTCCTTTACTTGCCGGAAGCGCACACCGATTTCATCTCGGCCATCATCGGGGAAGAGCTCGGTTTCGTGGGCATCCTGGCGCTGTGCGGCGTGTACCTCTTGATCGTGGCGCGCGGCGTGCGGACGGCGCTCGCCGCGGAGGACGAGTACGGCTCGTACATCGCGTTCGGGATTTCGGTGCTGTTCGGGGCGCAGGCGCTCGTCAACTTGTCGGTCGCCATGGCGATGCTGCCGACGAAGGGGCTCACGCTGCCGTTCGTGAGCTACGGCGGGTCCTCCTTGCTCGTGAACTCCGCGGCGATGGGCGTGCTGCTCGCCGTCTCGCGCGGGCGGACGATTCCTGAGAATCAGCGTGTCGCGCCGCGCGGTCCGGACCCGGAAGCGAGCGCGATGCTGGTCACGCAAGCCGGCTTCAGCGACGACGCGCCTCCCCGCCGGGAGCGACGCGCGCGACAGGAGGCGCCGGCATGACTCGAGCACGGTCGCGAACGCTGATTTTCGCGGGTGGCGGCACGGGCGGACACGTGTTCCCGATGATCGCCGTCGCCGAGGCGGTGCAGGAGCTCGCGCCGGAGGTGCGGCTCGTGTTCGTCGGGACGGAGCGCGGGCTGGAGGCGAAAGCCGTGCCGAGCCGCGGCTACGAGCTCGAGTTGATGCGCATCCTGCCGCTCCGCGGCGGCGGCGTGAAAGGCTTTGCGCGCGGCCTTTTTCGGGCTGCCGGCGCGTTGCCCGAAGCGCGCGCGCTGGTCCGGCGGCTCGCGCCGGCGGCGGTGCTGTCGGTGGGCGGATACGCGGCGGGCCCGGTGGCGCTCGCCGGCTGGTCACTCGGCGTGCCGCTCGCGTTGCTCGAGCCGAACAGCGTGATCGGCCTGGCCAACCGCTTGGTGGCGCCCCTCGCGCGCCGCGGGTACGTGGCGTTCGCGGAAGCGGAGCGACATTTCCGCAAGGGGCGCGCGCTCCGGGTCGGCGTTCCCCTGCGCAAGGGCTTCGAGCCGGTTCCCTCGCTCACCCCGGCGGAACGACTGCGCGTGCTGATCCTCGGGGGCAGCCAGGGCGCGAAGGCGCTGAACGAGGCGGTGCCGCGGGCGGCTGCGCTGCTCGGCGCGGAGCTCGAGATCGTGCACCAGTGCGGACCTCGGCACGCCGAGAGCGTGCGGGCGCTCTACGACGAGCTCGGCCTCACGGCGCGGGCGCGGGTCACGCCGTTCATCGACGACGTGCCGGCCGCGCTCGCCGCGGCGGATCTCGTGATCGGTCGTTCGGGCGCGAGCGCGGTGAGCGAGATCTGCGCGGTCGGGCGCCCGGCGCTGTACGTGCCGTACCCGTTCGCGGCGGGCGATCACCAGCGCGTGAACGCCGAAGCGCTCGTGCGTGCTGGCGCGGCGCTCTCGGTCACGAGCCGCGAGGCGAACCCCGAGCGTCTGGCGCGTGAAATTCACGCGCTCGCCACCGACCGCGCCCGGCTCGCGCGCCTGGCGGAGGCGGCGCGCGCCCTCGGCAAGCCGGCCGCCGCGCGCGCGGTCGCGCTCGACCTGCTCGAGCTCTCCGGCCTGCTCGCCGTCGAACCGAAGAGCGAGCGCTCCCGAGGCGCGGCGCCGCCGCCCGGCGCCGCGTTCGCCGCCGGGGAGGCAGGGTAGATCCCATGTTTCGCGGACGCGTTCGCCACGTTCATTTCGTCGGTGTCGGCGGCATCGGCATGAGCGGCCTCGCCGAAATCCTGCGTACGCTCGAGTTCGACGTTTCGGGCTCGGATCTGCGCGAGGGCGAGAACACGCGCGCGCTCCAGCGGCTCGGCGTGCGCATCGACGTGGGCCACCGCGAGGAGAACGTCGCGGGCGCCGACGTGATCGTGTACTCGAGCGCGGTCGGGAACGAAAATCCGGAGCTGGTCGAGGCGCGCGCTCACGGCATCCCGGTGATTTCCCGCGCGGAGATGCTCGCCGAGCTGATGCGCGTGAAGTACGGCATCGCCATCGCCGGCTCGCACGGCAAGACCACGACCACCTCGCTCGTGGCGACGATCCTGCGCGCCGCGGGCTTCGATCCGACCGTGGTCGTCGGCGGGCGCATGGCGGCGCTCGGCAGCAACGCGCGGCTCGGCGCGGGTGACCTGCTGGTCGCCGAAGCGGACGAGAGCGACGGCTCGTTCCTCCGACTCACCCCCACGATCGCCGTCGTCACCAACATCGATCCGGAACACCTCGATTTCTACGGGACGCACGAGGTGCTGAAGGACGCGTTCGTGCAGTTCATCGAGAAGGTCCCGTTCTACGGGCTCGCGGTGCTGTGCCTCGACCACCCGCACGTGCAGGAGCTCTTGCCTCGCATCAAGCGGCGTCACGTCACGTACGGCCTGACCCCCCAGGCGGACTATCACTCGCGCGCGATCGAGCACCGCGGCCTCAGCTCGAGCTTCGTCGCCTACCGGCGCGGCGAGCCGCTCGGCGAGTTCGTGCTGCGCATGCCCGGACGCCACAACGTGCTCAACACGCTCGCCGCCATCGCCGTCGCCGACGAGCTCGAGGTGCCGCTCGACGTGACCAAACAGGCGCTTTCGACCTTCAACGGCGTCGCGCGGCGCTTCACGATCGTGCGGGAAGTCGACGGGATCCCCCTGGTGGACGACTACGGCCACCACCCGGCCGAGGTCGAAGCGACGCTCTCCGCCGCGCGCAGCGCCTACGGCGGCCGGGTGATCGTGGCGTTTCAGCCCCACCGCTACTCGCGCACCCAGCTCCTGTTCGAGGACTTCACGCGCGCCTTCAACAACGCCGACGTGCTGTTCCTCGCCGACATCTACGCCGCCGGCGAGAAGCCGATCGAGGGCATCAGCGCGGAGCGCCTGGCGCGCGGCATCGCCGAGCACGGCCACCACGCGGTCCGCTACGTGAAGGATCGCGCGGCGCTCGCCGACCAGATCGCGCGCATCGCGGCCCCCGGGGACGTCGTCATCGCGCTCGGTGCGGGGGACATCAACAAGATCTTGCCCGCCGTGGCGGCCGAGCTCGAGGCTCGGAAAGGCAAGGCACCATGACCGCACCCGGAAAACGCCACGGCGCGGCCATCCCCGCGCCGCTCGAGGAGTTCGCGGTGGGTGAGAGCCCCCCGCCCGCCAAAGCGGGGCCGCGCGCAGGGCGGCGGGAGCCGGAAGCTCCGAGCTCGCCGAGCGGCGCAGCCCGGCTCCTGCTCGGCCTGAAGCTGTTCGCCGGGCTCGTGGTCGTGGTCGCCGCCTCGTCGGCGGTCGCCTTCAGCCTGCACCGCTACGCGCTCACGACCACCCGCTTCGGCATTCGCACGGTCGAAATTCAGGGCAACAAGCGGCTCGGCGCCGAGGAGGTCAAGCGCCTCGGCGGCATCGACGCCGGCAAGAATCTCCTGGCCTTCGACACCGCCCAGGCGGAACGGCGGCTGCTCGAGAACCCGTGGGTAAGCTCGGCGCGGGTCACCCGCGAGCTCCCGGGCACGCTGCGCGTCGAGCTCGCCGAGCGCGAGGCCTCCGCGATCGCCGTGCTCGGCGATCGGCCCTACCTCGTCACGCGCGAGGGTGAACCCTTCAAGCCGATCCAGCCTGACGATCCGAGCGATCTTCCGATCGTGAGCGGCGTAGGTGCCGCCGACCTCGCCCGCGACCGCGCCGCCGCCGTCGAGCGCCTGAAGACGGGCGTCGATCTGCTGCGCCAGTACGAAAGGCTGGCCGTCGCGCGCGTCCATCCGGCCGAAGAGGTGGCGCTCGCGGCGTCCGGCCACACCGTGCTCACGGTCGGTCGCGCCGGAATCGCGCTCGAGCTCGGCCGGCCACCCTACGCCCGCAAGCTGGTGATGGCCGCCCAGGTGCTCGGCGAGCTCGGGGCGAAGGGGCAGAAGCCCGGCATCGTGTTCCTGGACAACGAAGCCCATCCCGAGCGGGTGGTGGTGCGGATGCGCTGATGGGAAAACGCCAAGCCCTCGACATCACGCGCGGAAAGTTGGCCAGCTCGGAGCCTGTAGGGCAGGGTCGCCCGAGTCTCGAACGGCCATTGTGATGGAGCGGATGGACATGAGAAACCCCCAGACCACGAGCGGAATCGTCGTGGGTCTCGACCTAGGCACTACCAAGGTGAGCGCCGTGGTCGGCGAGGTCGACTCCGAGGGCATCACCATCCTCGGCGTCGGCAACGTTCCTTGTCGCGGGCTGCGCAAGGGCGTCGTCAGCAACATCGACCAGACGGTGCGCAGCATCCGCGAGGCGGTCGATGCCGCCGAGACCATGGCGGGTGTCGAGATCGAGACCGTCTACGTCGGCGTCGCCGGCAGCCACATCCGCAGCCAGGTGTCGGACGGCGTGTGCGCGATCTCGGGACGCGAGGTGACCAAGGCCGACCTCGAGCGCGTGCTCGAAGGCGCGCGCGCGATCCCGGTCGACGCCGACCGCATGATCCTGCACGCGCTGCCGCGCGAGTACGTGGTCGACAACCAGGACGGCATCCACGACCCGATCGGCATGAGCGGCGTGAGGTTGCAGGTTCGGGTGAACCTCGTCACCGCCGCCACCTCCTGCATCCAGAACGTGGTGCGCTGCGTGGAGCGCTGCGATCTCTCGGTCGCGGACATCGTGCTCGAGCCGCTGGCCAGCGCGGACGCGGTCCTGAGCGAGGACGAGAAGGAAATCGGCGTCGCCGTCATCGACATCGGCGGCGGTACGACCGACCTGCTCCTGTTCGCCGACGGGGGCATCGCGCACACCAGCGTGATCCCGGCGGGCGGCAACAACATCACGCTCGACGTCGCGGCCGGCCTGCGCACTCCCGTGGCGGAGGCCGAGCGCCTCAAGCGCAACTACGGCTGCGCGCTCGGCCGCATGATCGCGGACGACGAGGAGATCGAGGTGCCCGGCGTCGGCGGTCACGCGCCGCGGCGGGTGGCCCGGCGGCTCCTGAGCGACATCGTGGAGCCGCGCGTGGAGGAGATTTTCGGCGAGGCCCGGCGCCGCATCGAGGAGACCGGCTTGCTCGAGCAGGTGAGCTCGGGCTGCGTGCTGACCGGCGGCGCGGCGCTCATGGAAGGCATGGTCGAGTGCGCGCAGGAGATCCTCGGCATGCCGGTGCGGCTCGGTTTCCCGGTGGGCGTGAAGGGAATCTTCCAGCTCGTTCAGGGCCCGCAGTACGCGACGGGCGTCGGCCTCGTGCGCTTCGGTGCCGAGCGGCTCTCCGAGCAGTCCCTCCACGCCGAGGTCGAGCGCGTCGCCGCCGAGCCGAGACAGGCCGTCGAAGCGGCCGCCAAGGGTTCCAGTATTTGGGAGTGGGTCCGCGCCGCGTTCTAGGCGTCGGTCCCTGATGGAAGGCGAGACAATGAGTTTCTCAATCGAATTCGCAGAAGAGTCCCGCACGTACAACGCGCGCATCAAGGTCATCGGCGTGGGTGGTTCCGGGGGGAACGCCATCAACACGATGATCCACTTCGGGCTCGAGGGCGTGGAGTTCGTGAGCATCAACACCGACGCTCAGGCGTTGAGCTCGAACGCTGCGGTCGAGAAGATTCCCATCGGCCAGAACGTGACGCGCGGCCTCGGCGCGGGCGCGGATCCGGAGCGCGGTCGCAAGGCGGCGCTCGAGGACGTGAATCGCCTGAAGGAGATCGTGGTCGGCGCGGACATGGTGTTCGTGACCGCCGGCATGGGCGGCGGCACCGGCACGGGAGCGGCGCCGATCGTGGCGCAGCTCGCGCGCGAGGCCGGAGCGCTCACGGTCGGCGTCGTGACCAAGCCGTTCGCCTTCGAAGGCAAGCAGCGCGCGCGCCGCGCCGAGCAGGGCATCATGGCCCTGAGCGAGCACGTGGACACGCTCATCACGATCCCGAACGAGAAGCTGATGGCGCTCGCGGACGACGAGCTCACCTTCGTGGATGCGTTCCGCAAGGCGGACGAGGTGCTGTTCCAGGCCGTGAAGGGCATCAGCGATCTCATCACGCTGGACGGCATCGTGAACGTCGATTTTGCCGACGTGCGTACGGTGATGGCCGGCAACGGTCGCGCGCTGATGGGGACGGGCTGCGCGAAGGGCGAGGGCCGGGCGCGGCTCGCCGCGGAGCAGGCGATTCATTCGCCGTTGCTCGACGAGATCTCGGTGCTGGGGGCGACCGGTGTCCTCATCAACGTGGTCGGCGGCCACGACATGAAGATGAAGGAAATTCAGGAGGCGGCCTCGCTGGTCCAGGAACAGGCTCACGACGACGCGAACATCATCTTCGGCGCCAGCATCGACGAGAGCATGGGCGACGCGCTCAAGGTCACGGTCATCGCCACGGGCTTCAATCAAGCGTCCGAGGAGATTCCGGTCGAGGTCGCGCGCGAGGTCCGGCGCAGCGCGACTTCCTTGCGCGAGAGCCTCGCTCCCCGTTCGGTGGGTGCTCCGTCTTCGAGGGAGCAGGTGCCCGCACTGTCGACGCGGCGCCCGGCGGCGCCGGCGCAGTTTGCGGCTTCGGGCCGCGACGGACAGATGGGACTTCCGGTGCTGAGGGATCGGATCGCGTTCCCGTCGGCGTTGGATCCGGATGCGGAGTGGGATGTGCCGG
>DASXWF010000703.1:0-5538 GCA_036503835.1 Polyangiaceae bacterium
CGCCGTCGCGCGTCGAGCGCGGGCAGTAGCTCGGCTCTGATTGGCGATTGGTTTGCGCCATCGTGACTCACCTGGCGTGAATCAACCCCCCAAAATCCTCTGGTGGGCCTGGCGTCTTCCTGGGGCCTTGGCGGCAAACAAAAGCGCCCCGTCACCAAAACCTGCCAACCCAGCTCACCTCGCCTCGCGCTGCCAACTTGACGCCCCGGTTTCGGAGAACCGCAGGCACACGTGAATTGTGTCCGGGAATTTTCGGACCCCCCGGGCGCGAGTTTCCGACGCGTGACACCGGTTGCGGGCGCGTTTCGGAAACCTTCCGAACACGCTGGATCGAGCTGAAATCAAGCGGGTTCCGATTGTGCGGAACGCTCGCACTTTGCGACATTGAGGATCGAGAAAGCCGCGTCGCTTTCGTCGTTTCCCCTGGAGGTCAAGAAGTGCAGTCCTTGCTTCGTCCGATCGTCTCCCTCTCCTTCACGCTTTCATTCTTCCCTGCCGCCGCCTTGGCCCAAACCCCCGCTCCCGCTCCCGTCCCCCCAACCGCCGCTCCCGCCCCCGCTTCCGCAACCCCTGATCCTGCCGCTGCCCCTTCCGCAACCCCTGCCCCCGCCGAACCCGCTCCCGCTCCCGCACCGCCCGCGGCCGAACCCCTGCCTCCGCCCGTAGAACCCGCTCCCGTCGTCACCGAACCGGCTCCTCCGCCCGCCCCTTCCAAACCGAAGCCGCCACCCTACTCGCTCCCCTGGCAACTCCGCCCGGTGATTCCGGGCAACGTGGTGCGCTCCGACACCGCGATCGGCTGGTATCAGGGTCCGACCACGCGCGGGGGAAGCGCGGGGGTTTCCACGCTGCTAGCGAGCTACAAAGTCATCCCCGAGCTTGCGCCGATGGTGCGTCTCGGGTTCGTCAGTAACGCCCCCCCGACGGACAAGGAGGCGCGGAACGACTTCTTGAACCCGGTAGTCGGCGCCACCTTCGGGCCGAAAATCCACGACAATTTGAAGCTCGGGCTGTTTCTCGGCCTGGCGCTGCCCCTCGGCACCGCCGGCGGCGACGATCCGCATCCACAATCCGCGCTCGCGACCAACGCCGGGATCTCCACGCGCTCGGCGATGGACAACGCGATGTTCGCGGCGAACTACTTCACGATCTTCCCCGGTGTCGGCTTCGCCTACGTCGGCCACGGGTTCACGGCGCAGGCGGAGGTCACCGTGCTGCAGCTCATGAAGACCAGGGGGCCCGACACCGTCACCATGGGCGGGAAGACCTACGACACCGACAGCTCGAACACGAACATGACGATGGGTCTCCACCTCGGCTACTTCGTGGTTCCTCAGCTCTCGTTCGGCGCCGAAATTCGCCACCAGCGCTGGCTCTCGACGCCCCTCAACGTGGAGCTCGACAAGACCGGAACGCTTCGTGACAACACCACGATGGCGCTCGGGCCGCGCGTCCACGTGAAGCTCGGCGAGAAGATGTGGCTGCGCCCCGGCATCGCCTTCGCGTTCCCGCTCGACAACCCCATGGCGAACGGCAAGGCCTACTCGCACTTCAAGATCATGCAGATCGACGTGCCCTTCGTCTTCTGATCCACGGAGAACCCGCCAATCATGACGCACCAAAAATCCTTCACCCGTCGAGAACTCCTGGGTCACGCCGCGACCCTCGCGGCCGCTTCGGCGCTCCTGCCGCACTGCAAGAGCGAGGGGGGGGCGGAAGAGGCGAAACCCGCGACCTCGACGCAGGCGACCACCGGCTCCGTCGATCCGAGCAAGCCTGAAACCCCCGACATGCGCTTCGGGATGATAGCGCTCACCGATTGTTCACCGATCGTCATCGCTCACGAAAGGGGCTTGTTCAAGAAGTACGGCATCAACTCGACCGTCGTAAAAGGCGCGAGCTGGGCGGCGATCCGCGATTCGCTCTCGAACGGCGACATCCAGGCGACGCACATGCTGATCGGCATGCCCATCGCCTCGACCATGGGCCTGCTCGGTTCGCCGAAGAAGCCGATGGTGATTCCGTGGATGTTGAACCGCAACGGTCAGGCGATCACGCTGAAGGCCGCGCTCAAGGGCAAGATCGCCGGAGATCCGAAGGCGCTCAAGCCGCTCGTGGAGGAGGCGAAGAAGAAGGGCACGCCCATGACCTTCGCCATGACCTTCCCGCCCGGCACGCACGCGATGTGGATGCGTTACTACCTGGCGGCCGGCGGCATCCACCCGGACAAGGACGTGGCGCTGATCACGATCCCACCGCCCCAGATGGTCGCCAACATGAAGGTCGACAAGATGGATGGCTTCTGCGTCGGCGAGCCCTGGAACGCGCGCGCCATCGCGGACGGCATCGGCTACACGTCGATCACCACGCAGGAGATGTGGAAGAATCATCCCGAGAAGGTCTGCGCTTTCACCGAAGAGTTCGCCGCCAAGAACCCGAAGACGGTGAAGGCCGTGCTGAAGGCCTTGCACGAGGCGAGCGTCTGGCTCGACGACCTGAAGAATCGCGACGAACAGGCCTCGATCGTGTCGCGCCCGACCTACATCAACTGCCCCCCCGAGCTGATCTTGGGCCGTCTGAAGGGCGACTACGACTACGGTGACGGCCGCAAGAAACAGGACCCCGACTACATGATCTTCAGCTCGCGGAACTGCAACTATCCGCAGCCGAAGTACGTCACCTGGTGGCTCTCGCAGTTCCGGCGTTGGGGCATGGTCGACGGCAAGCCCGATTACGAGGGTGTCGCGAAGCAGGTCATGCGGACCGACATCTACGAGGAGGCCATGAAAGAGCTCGGGTATGCCCACGGCGGGCGGGACGACGCCCCCGAAACGCTGTTCGACGGTGTGACGTTCGATCCCAAGGACCCCGAGGCCTACGCCAAGGCTTTCGCCGTGAACGCGCTCAAAGGCTGAAGCTCGGCGTCGGACATGCAACGCGAATCAGCGAGAAACCTCAACGAAATGTGCCAAGAGTCAGACTCGTTTCCAAGGAGTGATCCATGAAGCGGCCGTTGTTCGAAGGCGTCGTGCGCTACGTGCTCTTGCCGGCGATCGGCGTCGTCGCGGTGCTGATGGGATGGGCGATCGCGAGCGCGACCTTCGCCGAGAATCTGCCGTCTCCCTACAAGACCTGGGAAATGAGCAAGCCCTACATCCTCGCGCCGTTCGAGAAGCGCGGGGAGCTCGATCAGGGCATCCTGCGCTTCACCTGGTACTCGCTGATTCGCGTGGCCAAGGGCTACACGATCGCGCTCGTGATCGGCACGCCGCTCGGGCTCGTGCTCGGGCTGTCGCGCTGGTTCTCGAGCTCGTTCGACCCGATCATCCAGATCCTGCGGCCGGTCTCGCCGCTCGCGTGGTTGCCGCTCGGGCTGGTGCTGTTCGGAAAGCCCGAGCCCGCCGGGACCTTCACCATCGCCATGTGCTCGATGTGGCCGACGGTGTTGAACACGGCGCTCGGCGTGCGCTCGATTCCGCAGGATTACGTGAACGTCGCGCGCGTGCTCCAGCTCTCGAGGAGCCGCGCGCTCTTCAAGGTCTACATACCGGCGGCGATGCCGTACATGTTCACGGGCTTTCGCCTGAGCCTCGGTATCGCCTGGCTCGTGATCGTCGCGGCCGAGATGCTGACGGGCGCTCCCGGCGTCGGCGGCTTTCTGTGGCAGGAGTACAACGCGCTCATCTACGAGCACATCATCCTCTGCATCCTCACGATCGGGCTCGTCGGCTTCGCGCTCGATCGGGTGATGATGGTGGTCGAACGCCGCTTCAAGCCGGCATGACGGTCGGGCGGACGTAGCCCTTCACGAAAGAACTGCACATGGCATTCGTAGAGATGAATCACGTGAGCAAGTCGTACGGCGCGGCGGGGAAGCGCACGCAGGTGCTGAGTGACGTGTCGCTCGAGATCCAGCGCGGGGAGTTCCTCGCGGTCGTCGGCTTTTCGGGCGCGGGCAAGACCACGTTGATCTCGCTGATCGCGGGGCTCATCGCGGCCGATTCGGGCAGCGTTCGCGTCAACGACAAGCCGGTGACCGGCCCCGGGATGGAACGCGGCATCGTGTTCCAGAACTACTCGCTCCTGCCGTGGCTCAGCGCCTTCGACAACGTGCACATCGCGGTCGTGCAGGCGTTTCCCAAGGCCAAGCCCGCCGAGAACGAGGCGCGCGCGCAGCGCTACCTCGAGCTCGTCGGGCTCGGGGCGGCGCGCGCGAAGCGGCCGCACGAGCTCTCGGGCGGCATGCGCCAGCGCGTGTCGGTCGCGCGCGCTCTCGCCATGGATCCGGAGGTGCTCCTGCTCGACGAGCCGCTCGGCGCGCTGGACGCGCTGACGCGCGCCACGCTCCAGGGCGAAATTGCTCGCATCTGGCAGGCGGATCGAAAGACGGTGCTGCTCATCACGAACGACGTCGACGAGGCGATCCTGCTCGCCGATCGCATCGTGCCGCTCGGGGCGGCCCCCGCCGCCACGCTCGGGCCTTCGTTCGAGGTCGGGCTCGAGCGCCCGCGCGCGAAGAGCGAGCTCGCCCGCGACCCTCGCTTCAAGGCGCTGCGCCACGAAATCGTGAGCTGGCTCCTGTCGAGCGCGGCCGAGAAGCACAAGCACAAACACAAGCCCGCCGCGGAGGCCGCGTGAAGAAGTATCTCGAAATCTGGCGGCTGGCGAAGACGTTCCCGACCCCGAAGGGTCCAGCCGTCATCGTCCGGGACTTCGATCTGACGATCGAGCAGGGCGAGTTCGTCTGCCTGATCGGTCATTCCGGGTGCGGAAAGTCCACCGTGCTCTCCATGGTGGCGGGGCTCACGCAGAAGACGGACGGGGACATCGTCCTCGCCGGGCGCGAGGTGACGAGTCCCGGCATCGACCGGGGCGTGGTCTTCCAGGCTCCTTGCCTGTTCGATTGGATGACCGCGCTCGACAACGTGTTGATCGGCGTCGAGCAGGCGTTTCCCAAGCTCACGCGCGCCGAGCGCACGAAGATCGCCGAGGAGCAGCTGGACCTCGTGGGGCTCGGTGACGCCTTTCACAAGCGACCCGCCGAGCTCTCGCAAGGCATGCGCCAGCGCGTGGGCCTGGCGCGCGCGTTCGCTCTGAAGCCGAAGATGCTGCTGCTCGACGAGCCCTTCGGCATGCTCGATTCGCTCACGCGCCTCGAGCTCCAGGGCGTGCTCATGGACCTCTGGTCGAAGCAGCGCATCACCGCGCTGATGGTGACCCACGACGTGGACGAGGCACTGTACCTCGCCGATCGCGTGGCGATGATGACGAGCGGACCGGCCGCGACGCTCGGCGCCGTGCTCGAGGTGCCCTTCGCGCGCCCCCGCGATCGCAGCGAATACGACGAGCAACCCGGCTACGAGCCGTTGCGCGAGCGCGTGCTCGACTTCCTCGAAAGCCAGCAACACCGGCCGCCGGAGGAGACCAAGCGGGAAGCGGTGAGTCCCGCGGCCGCTCCCGACTTGGTGCTCGCCGGGGAGTAGCCCCTCAGTAAAACCCCCGAGGCTTGCGGGAAGGTTCGCTTTCCACGCGGCTTCC
>DASXWF010000704.1:0-2397 GCA_036503835.1 Polyangiaceae bacterium
GTACGCGCGCGCCCACGCCGTCGTGAAGGCGCCGCCGCCGGTCCCCCGGATCGTGTCGAGGGTGCCGTCGTTGGCAGCCACGATGATTTGCAGCGCGTTCGAGCCCGTGAGCTTCGCCGCGGAAAGCGAGTGAAAGCCGCCGGCGCAGTTCTGTGCGCCTTGCCCGGCGGTGACGGCAACGACCGTTGAGGTCACTCTGATTCTTCCGGCTGCTCGGGGCACGCGCGTCCTCGGCACGGTCGGGGGTCCGGCGGCTCGACAGCTGGAAGGCGACTTCATCTCGAACGAGCTTTCGGGGCCGGCTACGGTGTAGAGCAGCAGCGGAAGCCGATGTTGTCGGCGGCCTCCGAGCGTTCCGCGTAAGTGGACGCGTCGCAACTGGGCGCCGCCGCGCCGAGGCCGAACGAAAGGCCGCGCGGATTGCAGACGTCGGTCGCTCCCGAGGCGGTGCTGGAGGAGTCGTTACAATCGTCGACCCATTCGGCGACGTTTCCGATCATGTCGAAGACGCCCGCGAAGCCCGAGTCGGCGGGAGACTGACAGTCCGGAAGGCTCGCGACCGGAGTCGTCGTTTCGCCGTACACGGTGTAGTCGTTGCACGCGCCTCTCACGAAAGTCGGGCCGACGCCGCCCGGGTACATGCCGTCGGCGGAGCAAGAGCTCAGCCATTCCTCGGCGGTGCACAGGCGTGCGCCGCGTGCCGTGCAGTAGGCGGCGGCGTCGCAAAAGTCGATGCAGGGTTGCGGGTGCGTCTCGCAGCGTTCGTCTCCGGGACACACCGACGGTTTGGCCATGCACGTGGGATCGGGCGAGAAGTCCGTATTCCAGTCGCACGGCGCGGGCTGACCGGTCGTCACCGGAGCGGTGGCCAGCCAGGCGGCGTACTGGCCGCGCGTGACTTCCGTGGTGTCGACCGTGAGCCCGTTGGGCAGGGGAATCGACGAGGCGACGCAGCGCGAGTCCGCCTCGCCCGACCAACACGCTTCGTGGCCCACGCAGCCCGTGCACGTTCCGGCGGAGCCGGCTGCCGGTGCTCCCGCGTCGCCCGCGGTTCCGGAACTTCCGCCACCGCCGGAAGTCCCGCTGGTGTTCGTTCCGCCGCTGGTCGAGATAGCGCCTGCCTCGCCGCTTTCTCCGCCGGTGCTCGCGCTCGAGCCGCCGTCACCCGTGCTCCCGGCCCCTGCGCTTCCGCCGGAGCTCGTCTCTGTTCCAGCTCGGCCGCCTTCGCCCGCGAGCGCACCACCGGCTCCCGCTGCGGCGCTGCCGCTCTCGCCGGAAGTTCCGCTCGTCCCGTTCGGGCGCGGCTTGCTGCTCTTCCCGCACCCGAGCGGCAGGGTGGGAAGGAGCAACACTGCGGCGAGCATTGTACCAATCGTTCGACTTCTCTTCGCCCCGAACCTTTGCACCACGACCCCAGTGTAGAGCAGGCGCGAGGTTTCGCACACCCGGATCGAATCCTTCCCGCGGATGCTTCACGCCCGGGGCTGGACGGGTGCACGCCGGCGGCCCCAAAAGACGAAGACCGAGAGCGCCACGAGAAGAAAGTTGAACGGCGTGTTGGCGGATTCGCCGCGAGAGAGGTGAAAGACGACGGCGCTCGCCTGGAGCAGGGCGCAGCCGAGCGCGGCCCAAACGGTCAGCCGCGGCTGAATGCGCGTGAGCGAGGGGAGGAGAATTCCGAGTCCTCCGGCGAGGTCGGCCGCGGCCGTGAAATAGAAGAATGCCACGGGCACCTGCCCGGCCCACGGAATCATCGCTGCGAGCTCGGGGAGCGGCGTCACGACCTTCCACACGGCGGTGCCGGTGAACACGAGAAACAGCAAGCCTTGAATGACCCAGAGGCCGACATTGAGTGCCATCGCGGCAAGCCTAGCCTGCCTGCTTGCCTTCGCGGTCCGCATCCGTCATGGGGGGACAGTCGCGAGCCCATGACCTTCGAATGCGTGAGTTGCGGAGCCGAGGTGCGCTTCGGAGCGTCGGAATGCCGGAGCTGCGAGCTCGGCTATCGCTACCTCGACGGCATCGCGGTCCCCGAGCTCGCGCACCCGGAACCGGAGCAGCTCGGCGAGGCCGTCGAGCAAGAGGCGGGGACGCACGTCCAGCCTCCTTCCGCATCGCTCGTCGCCACCACGATCGTTGCCGTGCTCAGTAGCTCGGTCCTCGCCGTCACGAGCATTGCGCTCTCTCCCATTCTCGAGGTCGTCACCAAACTGAGGGGCTCGAGCGCTTCACCCGGTCAGGCGTTTTTGATCACGGCCCTGAATGTCGGTGCGGGGCTGACGACGTTCGGCGCTACGTTTGCCGCCGCGACGCTGTTCTTGTTCTGGATGCATTCGACGAACCGCTGCTTGCGGTCGCTCGGCGTGGGTAGCCTGCGCTTCACGCCGGGATGGTGCG
>DASXWF010000705.1:0-9172 GCA_036503835.1 Polyangiaceae bacterium
GTTGGCTCCGAACGCGAACTGGCTCACCTTGACGTCGAGGATGGCGCGAAGGCCGGCGCCAGGCGTCTCGTCGCCGAGGTAGGCGCGCTCCGCGATGAGGTGTCCGAGCGGTGCCGTGGCGTAGAGCGTGGCGCCGAGGACGACGGGATCCTGCACCTCGCCGAGCGCGCGTACCTTCACTTCGAGCTCGGGGTCGGCGAGCGCGAAGGCCGCCAGCGGATCGGGCTGCCCGGCTTCGTTCATGCCGTGGCCCTTCGCGTACGAGAGCGGCAGCTTCAAGCCGATCTGCAAGCGCGGGATCGGCGTCAGCGAGCCGAGCAGAGCGGCCTCGAACAGATTCTCGACGACTTTGATTTCGCGCACGCCCTGCGCGTTCGGTCCTTCGCAGGACGTGTCCGAGACGCAACCGCGGACGACGATCGGCTCGTTCGCGTAGCTCATGAGCAGCCCGGCGCTGAAGGCCATCTCGCCGTCGGTGCGCGCGCCGCGCGTCGTGAAGTAGTTGCGGGGACCCGGCGCTGCGTTGAAGCGCTGCGCGTTGAACTCTTTGCCCACCGACACCTGCGCCTCGGCGACGCCGGGGCATCCGAGCCAGACGGCCCCGACGAGCGTGCCGAAAATGGGGGTGGACCTGAACAGTGCGAGACCCCGACGCATGTGCACGCTTCCTTTTCCTGAATGATGTTCGACGGACTTTGGCACGAGCAGATCACGATCGGCGCGAGCAGCCACACGCCACGAGAAAAACCGGCGAGGCCGGCGCCAGCCGTTTTTTTGGACTGGAACAATCGCAAGACGTTCCCATCGCCTCCGGAAATCACTGGCGGTCACAAAATCTCCAATTCGCGAAAACGAAACTCGCGCATTTAGAAGTAGAGGCTGTTGTGGGCGGTCGCCGGCGCGTTCCCGCAAAGGCAGCCCGCGTTCCAAAAGCGGGATTAGCCTTTCATAGACGCCGCCGGTTTCGCAACGCCCACGACGCCCGAACCGGTGGCCGGTCGACATCCGGTCGACGGAGACGAACCCGGCCGGGAGCCGCGCGGCCGTACCGAGGGAGAAGACCGCGCACCGGAATCGCGTACCCTGCGTGTGTATGCCGGTGTGCGCCGGGTGCCAGACGCAAGTCGAAGAGAGCGCGCGGTTCTGTCCGTACTGCGGGCATCCGATCGTGCCGGTGCCGCAGCGGCTCGGGCCCGGAGCCGAGCTCGCCGTCAGCGAAGTGGGGCGTGTCGTTCTGGGACAGGAGCTCGGCGCCGGCGGTATGGGCGTCGTCTATCGGGGCTGGCTCTACTACGACCCGAAGGGCCCATTTGCAGGCAGGCCGGAACATCCGGTCGCCGTCAAGGTCCTGCACCCGCTCTTGCGCGGCCGCGAGCGAGCGCGCCGCATGTTCCGTCGCGAGGCGGAGGCGTTGCGCAGGCTCGCGCATCCGAACGTGGTTCACTTCTTCGCGCTCGCGGACGACGGCGCGAACCTCGCGCTCGTCATGGAGCTCGTCCAGGGCGAGCCGCTGTCGACCGTGATCGCGAGGGCGGTCGCCGCTCGGGCCACGCCGAGCGCGCCGTGCGTGCCGTTCCTGGTGGCGTGGCACTACTTCGCGCAGCTGCTCGGCGCCCTCGCCGCCGTCCACGAGCTCGGCATCCTGCATCGTGACGTGAAACCGGCCAACGTGATTGCCCGCACCGACGGGATGGTCAAGCTCACCGACTTCGGAATCGCGCGCATCCCCGCCGAGGAGGCGAAGGCGACCGGCGGCATCGCCCCCGGGACCGGCGCGTACATGTCCCCCGAAGCCGTACGCGGCGACCCGCTCGACCCGCGCTCGGACCTCTACTCGGCCGCGGTCGTGCTCTACGAGATGCTCGCCGGCCGCTCGCCCTTCGACACGCCCGAGCGCAGCGAGCTCGCGATCCGCACCGCTCAGCTCGACGAATCGCCGCCCCCGATCACGAGCCTGGTGCCGAGCGCGCCGCCGGTGCTCGATCTCCTGATGGCGCGAGCGCTCGCGAAGGAGCCGGACCACCGCTACTCCTCCGGCATCGAGCTCGGGGAGGCGTTCCAGAGCGCCCTCGGCCTGCCGCCGAGCACGGGCTGGGCGGCCCAGAAAGAGCTCGCGGAGCTCGCCAAGACGATCTCGGGGCTCGACCTCGAGGCGCTGCCCGGGGTGCCGACGACCCAGCCGGACGCCCAGGAGCGCGCCGCCGAGCTCCGCGAGGACCTCGTCGCGGCCTTTCAGCATTCCGAGCCGAAAGTGCAGGATCGAGGCCGTCGTTGACAGCTTTCCAGCACGCGTGCGAAAGGTCCTCTGCCGTTCGGCCCCCCTGGGGGGCACCTGGCCCTTCCCCCTAGCGAGCCGCTCGATGATCCTTCGCCGTTCCGTGCTTTCTTCGTCGAGCGCGCTCGTTGGCGCGCTCCTCTTCGCTGCGGCGTTCGGCCGAACCACCCGCGCGCAGGCACAAGCAAAACCAGAACCGCGGGCTCCGCAGGCCGAACCTGCTCCGCCGGCGGGCGAGAAACCCACCGCCCCCAAGCCGGCACCGCAGCAGCCGGAAGCCGGCAAGCCCGCCGAGCCGCCCGCGGCGGCCGAGACATCCGGGGATGCGGCCGCAGCTCCCCCGGCGACGGCACCCGCGCCGACTACCACCGCGCCGCAAGCCCCCCCTCCCGCTCCGCAGCCGCAAGGCGCTCCCACCGTGGGGGTGCCGCTCTGGCCCGAACCTTCCGCGGACGCGACGGCGCTCCAGCACCAGGGTGACGCGCGCCCCAAGGCCAAGCCCGGCATCGAGGTGAACGAGGAAGACCGAGTGTACGCCGAGGACTGGTGGTCCCACGCGCGCCCGATCCTCGAGCTCCACGGTTACTTTCGCGTTCGCGCCCAGCTGTTCCACAAGTTCGGCCTCGGACGCGTCGACGCGCCCGATCAGGCGATGTGGCCGCGGCCGGCCGACGACTATTACGGCTACGCGACGCGCGACAACTACGGCGGCTCCGTGGAAACGGGCCCGCAGAGCAACTGCACGCCTTCCGAATCCGGCACGGGCGCGAGCGATTCGCTGAGCCCCGACGGACAGCCCTGCCACGCCAACATGCAGGCCGGGGCGAACATGCGCTTTCGCCTGAACCCCGAGCTCCACATCTCGGACAACCTGCGCGTCATCAGCCAGGTCGACCTGCTCGACAACCTCGTGCTCGGTTCGACTCCGGGAGGCTACGACAACCAGCCGGGAGCCGACGGCGGTTACGCCGTATCGCCGCGCAACGGCTACGCCCCGCTCGGCTTCTACGACGACACCCAGAACCCGCCGTCCGCGGGCAAGAACTCGGTGATGGACAGCATCCGCGTCAAGCGCGCGTGGGCGGAGTATTCGACGCCCGTCGGCGAGCTGCGCTTCGGCCGCATGCCGTTCCACTGGGGCCTCGGCATGCTCTTCAACGGCGGGGACGGGCACGACGACGACTACCAGTCCACGGTCGATCGCGTTCAGGTCATCGCGGGCATCAAGCCGCTCGACCTGTACTTCTCGGCCGCCCTCGACTTCCCGAACGAGGGCATCACGAGCGACGCCGCGGCGCTTCCGAACCCGGAGCCGTACGATCTCGCGGAGCTCGACGACGTCGATCAGTACGTGTTCTCGATCGCTCGCAAGAAGAGCCCGCAGCTCGAGCGGCTGAGCCTCACGCGCGGCGAGATCGTCATCAACGGCGGCCTCCAGGTGCTCTTCCGGCAGCAGACGCTCGCGAACGACCGTACCTCCGCCTTCCAGTCGAGCTCGCAGACCACCACGAGCGCCGACGAGACCGGCGATTGTGCGGCCGACGCCAGCCCGCTCGGCTGCCCGCCGGGCTACGCCGGAATCAACCAGTTCGTGCGGCGCCAGGCCCACGCGTGGATCCCGGACCTCTGGCTCGAGCTCAAGTACAAGAAGTTCCGCTTCGGCGGCGAATTCGCGACGGTGCAGGGTTCGATCGGCAACATCCAGCCCGACAACCAGAGCGCGCTGACCAACGCCGATCCCGAGTACGACATCCGCGCCTGGGGCATCGCGACGGAGTTCGAACAGAAGCTCGCCGAGGATCGCCTGAACCTCGGGTTCAAGTTCGGCTGGGCGTCGGGCGACGCCGACGTCGACGGGCTCGCGCCGCCGCTCGGCGGGGCGCAGGTCCAGCTCGGGGATCGAACCTTCGAGACCTTCCGCTTCCACCCGAGCTACCGCGTCGACATGATCCTCGGGCGCCACATCCTCACGCGCGAGCAGGGGACGTACTACTTCCGTCCGAGCGCCGACTACGACTTCGTGCGCGACGTGAGCGGGCAGCGGCTCGGCGGCGGCCTCGCGGCGATCTGGACGCGCGCGAGCCAGTTCATGCAGTCGCCGGGTCACGATCGCGACCTCGGCATCGAGCTCAACGGGCGGCTTTACTACCAGTCGAAGGACGGCGCGCTGAACGACCTGCCGGGCATCCTCGGCGGCTTCTTCACGGAGATCGACTACGGCGTGCTCTTCCCGATGGCCGGGCTCGGCTACACGGCGAAGCAGCAGGAAACCCTGATCTCGACGCGCCGCGACCCCGAGGCGGCCGAGACACGGATCGCCCAGACTCTGCGCTGGTACCTGGGCGTGCTGTTCTAGCCATGCCACGATAGCGGCGCATGGCCGGCGTGCGCGCCCCCTGGTTCGGCGTCCTTTTGGCCCTCAACGTGGCCTGCGGGAGCGATCCGGTACGGAACCCGCCCGCGGACGGCTCTTCGGGGAGCGGCTCCGGCGGCACGAGCGGCTCCGGCGGCACGAGCGGGAGCGCCGGGGCGGCGGTCACGTGCGAAGACGGACCGAACTACTTCGACGAGGCGCTCGAGAAGGAGGACATCGGCACCGTGAGCGCGCGCCTGCTCGACGGCGACGAGCCGGTGCCCGGCGTGCACGTCACGCTCTGCGGCGTCGACGTGTGCAGTCGCCCCTACGAGAGCAGCTCGGACGGCGAGGTGGCGATCACGTTCGGGACGGCGGTCACCAAGGCCGCGTTCAAGTACGGCAACGGGCTCGCGCACGTCGAGCTCGCGATTCCGGTGTCCGGCGCCACGGACGGCGTGGACCTCGGTGATCTGCCGGTCTGGCACCTGCCGGAAGTCGGGTCGCCGATCGCGCCCGGACGGCGGAGCGAGTCGAACGGAGTCGCGATCGAGCTCGCGGCGAACGCCACCACCGACGTCGACGAGCTCCTGCCCCCCTACGACTCGCCGGAAACGAGCGCGTTTCGCGCCGTCGCGATCCCGGCGGACGAGCTCCCCGCAGGCGTGGAGCAGGGCCAGGGACTCGAGCTCGTGTTCGGGCTCGCTCCGATCGGCGCCTCGCTCTGCCCGGCCGCCGTGCTCGAGCTGCCCAACACGCTCGGCTGGGCGCCGGGGACCGAGGTCGAATTCTTGCTCGAAGGCTTCGGCGTCCTCGAGCTCCAGTTCTGGGCGCCGTACGCGGAGTGGGCGGTGTTCGCGACGGGCGAGGTGGACGCGAGCGGCGAGCACCTCGTCACGACCGAGGGCGGCTTGCCCCTGATCTCGAACGTCGGAGTGCGGCGCCGGTGAAGTCCGCGGCGCTGCTCGCCGCCGCGCTGGCGCTCGCCGCGTGCGGCACCAACCGGCCCGAGCTCCCCGAGGAGCTGCTCCGCGATCCGGGCGGCTCGGAGCGACCCGATTATCCGGACGGGCCGTACGGCACCGAGCCGGGGGGGATCCTCGCCGACGCCACCTTCCCCGGCTGGCGGGCGCCGCTGACCTCCGAGCACACGGAGGACGCGCTCACGGACATCGCATTTTCGGACTACCACGACCCGGACGGGAGCCGGTACGAGCTCCTCCTGGTCAACACGGCCGCGCTCTGGTGCTCCGTCTGCCAGAGCGAGCATCAAACCCTGCCCGAGCGCCACGCCGAATACTCCGATCGCGGCGTCGTGCTCGTGAGCGCGCTCTTCCAGGACGAGGGCGGCGACCCCGCGGATCTGAACGATCTGAAGCGTTGGGTCGAGCGCTTCGATGTCCCTTTCCCGATGCTGCTCGACGCGGACTTCCAGCTCGGCATCTACGCGACGGCCGAGACCGCCCCGCTGAACCTCCTCGTCGACGCCCGTAGCATGCGCATTCTCGAAAAGTTCGTCGGTGACAGCTCGACCACGCTCTGGCAGCGTGTCGACGACGAGCTCGCCGAACGCGAAGCCGAAACGGTGGAATAAGAAACGATGCCGTGGCCCGTGCGCTCCGCCTTGATCCAGGCGGGGCTCGCGTTCTCGCTCGCGGCCGCGCCGGGGCGAGCCGAGGAAAGCGCAAAGCCGAAGGCGGCGAGCGCGAGCCCCGGCGTGCGCTTCGAAATCACCGAGGCGACGACCTTCCTGTACGCCTGGGACAACCGCGACTTCACGCCGAACAACGTCGCGAGCGCGGTCAACGACCACTTCGGCGTCTGGTACAACCGGCTGAACGCGCAGGCGACGAGCGGCGGCTTTCGCTTCGGGCTCCGGCTCGACAACGCGTGGTACTTCACCTCGCCGGACGCGACCGAAACCGCGCTCCACCTCTACGAGACTCGCCCCGACTCCGCCGGCGGGCTCTCGGACCCCGCCTACTTCCGGCTGAAGCTCGACGAGACCGGCCGCGAGCTCTCGAACCGTTACATCAACTGGATCTACCCGGCGAAGCTCTGGGCCGGCTACGCGGCTCGGGATTTCGACGTGACGCTCGGCGATTTCTACGCCGAGCTCGGCCACGGCATCGTGCTCAGCGTGCGCAAGCGCGACGAGCTCGCGAGCGACGACACGCTGCGCGGCGTGCGCGCCAACGCCCACTTCCGTGCGGGCGACGCGCGCCTCGGCTTCTCGGCGCTCGGCGGCTCGGCCAATCCCCTGCGCATCGACGAGGGCAGCGGCCGTTACCTCGGCGTGCACTCGAGCGTGACGCCGGGCTTTCTGGCGCTGACCGAGGCCGGCATGCCCCGCGCCGTCGCGACCGACTTCGTGTCCGAAGCCGACGAGTGCACGGACTTCGGCACGTGCAGCTATGCGCCCGACCGGATCGCAGCGGGCCAGTTCACGCTCGAGCTCGGGCAGTTCGAGCTCGGAACACAGGGCTCGCTGCTCGTCCGGCAGGCGGCGCTGTCGCCCGACTACGTGCGCAGCGCCGAGCGCATCACGACCGTCAGCCAGACCCTCGAGCTGACGACCGGGGACGGCGCGGCCGCCTTCGCGCTCGAAGCGGCCTCGCAGAAGCTCTGGCAAGACGACGGCGCGGAGCTCCCCGCCGGCTACGCGTTCTACGGCACGGCGAGCCTCGCCTTTTCGCCCGTCGTGATCCTGGTCGAGGCCAAGCACTACCGCCGGCTCTTTCCGCTGCTCGCCAACGTAAGCGTCGCGCGGGCGCGCGAATTTTCGCAGGTCGCCTGGAGCGCGCCCCCGACGGCCGAAGCCAGCTACATCGACACCGAGTTCGACAACTTCAACACCTGCGTGAGCGGCGGTCGCGGGCGCGGCGACGTGGAGCTCGCGCGCGGCGTCTCCGTGTTCGGCTGGTTCGGCTACTTCGAGAGCTTCGCCGAGAGCGTCCCGAACGATCGCTGCGAGATCGGCGAGAGCACGCGGAACCGCGTCTACGACGTCGCGAGCGGGTTCGAGTTTCGCTCGCGCGACTCGCGCTCGCGCGACTCGCTGACGGCCGGCGCGCGCTTCGACGACACCGACGCGCCCATCCAGACGACTTACGGCGAGACTCACGCTTTTTATCGCGAGGTCTACACGCGCTACGATCTCATCCACCCGCTGGGCGGCCCCTTCTCGCTCCAGCTCCAGGGCCTGCACCGCTACCGGCGCCGCACGCTGGGCGGTCCGATCGATCCCTGGTTCGAGGGCGAGCACGTGACCGGCATCGACTGGGGCTCGGCCTGGTCGTTCGCGCTGGGCGTCGAGTACGACACGAACCCGTTGCCGCCCGACTGGTTCGTGAACGGCGGCGTGCGCTTCCGCCCGACGCCGGAGTCGAGCGTCGCGCTGTTCGTGGGGCAGCGGCGCGGTTCCCTGCGCTGCGTCGGCGGCGTCTGCCGCAACGTCCCGGGCTTCGAAGGCGCGCGGCTGGACGCGAGCATTCGCTTCTAAGCCCGGCTACGCATCAGGCTGGATTCGGATCGGTAAACTCGTGCGGCCTTGGAAGGGTTCTTTTGGCCGCCAAGGCCGCCAAGAGCGCCAAGAGCGCCAGCGGATTTTTTGGGTTGAATGCCGCGACCTAGCGCGTGCTCTGAACCCCCAACCCCTTGGCGGCCTTGGCGCTCTTGGCGGCCTTGGCGGCTAAAACTAGCGGCTCAGCAGGCCCGACGCCCTCAGGCCCGCGACGAGCCCCTCAACGAAGCGCGGCTTCGATTGCCTGCTCGAGCTCCGGGCGGTCGGCGGCGGTGTAGCCTTCTTGGCGGCGCAGCACGCGGCCGTCGCGGCCGATGAGCACGCTGTAGGGCGCCGTGGCGCGCGGGTTGTAGAGGGCGGCGACGCGCGTGTCCTGATCGAGCAAGATCGGGAACGATACGCCGAGCTTTCGGACCTCGCCGCGCACGCGCGCGGCGTTGCTCGCCTCGTCGAGCGAGACACCGAGCACCACGAAGCCGCGCGCCCGTTGCTTGCGGTAGATCTCGTCGAGCGTCGGCATGGAGAGCAGACACGGCTCGCAGAACGTCGCCCAGAAATCGATCAGCACGACGTCTTTGCCCAGGTGATCGGAGAGCCGCACGCGCCCGCCGTCGAGAGCCGGCAGCTCGAAATCGGGCGGCGCGTCCGCGGCGGTCGCCCCACCCGTCGACGCCGCGTGCGGACCGCCGCAGCCGGCGAGCACGGCGGCCAGGCCCGCGGCGAGCAGCGCGGCTCGAAATCGGGCCGATGGCCTCACGGAGGCGTCACGCCGCGACGCTGGAGCTCGCGATCGACGACGCTCCAGAACCCGCTGTCGCTGCCGTCGTAGCCCATGGAAATGTAGACGATGCGCATGGTCTGCGCGTCGATCAGGAGGTTTAGCGGCGTAGCGTCCGACGTGAAGTAGAGACCCATGCGGAGGCTCGGGTCGAGCACGAGGGGGAATGCGATTTGCCGGACGCGCGACGAGCCCCAGATCTTCAAATCGTTCGGCGTCGCCGGCGCGCCCACGTCGTCCTCG
>DASXWF010000706.1:0-4780 GCA_036503835.1 Polyangiaceae bacterium
GCCCTACGACGGTGCGCTCGCGCCCTCGAACACCGCGCTCGTCATCATCGACATGCAGACGGATTTCTGCGGCAAGGGCGGCTACATCGACCTCCTCGGCTACGACATCTCGATCACGCGCGCCTGCGTCGAGCCGATCGGACGCGTGCTCGCCCGCGCCCGCGCGCTCGGCTACCACGTGATCCACACGCGCGAAGGGCACCGGCCCGATCTCTCCGATTTGCCGGCCAACAAACGCTGGCGCTCGCGCAAGCTCCAGGGCGGCGGTCCGGGTCAACCCGGCATCGGCGACGAGGGGCCTTGCGGGCGCGTGCTGGTCCGCGGCGAGAAGGGCTGGGACATCATTCCCGAGCTCTACCCGAAGGCGGGCGAGCCGATCATCGACAAACCCGGCAAGGGCTCGTTCTGCGCGACCGACCTCGACATGATCCTGCGCCAGCGCGGGATCCGCAACCTGATCCTGACGGGCATCACGACCGACGTCTGCGTGCACACCACGATGCGCGAGGCCAACGACCGCGGGTACGAGTGCGTGATCCTGAGCGACTGCTGCGCCGCGACCGACGTGGGCAACCACCACGCGGCGCTCAAGATGGTCACGATGCAGAACGGCGTCTTCGGCGCCGTGTCGAGCTCGAAGGCCCTGCTCGAGGCGCTCGCGTGACCAAGGCGCTCGAATCGCTGCTGTCGATCCGCAAGCCGGCGAGCGCCTCGACGCCGCCGCGGGTTCAGGCGATCGGCATGACCAAGCGCTTCGGCGAGAGCACCGTGCTCGACGAGGTCTCGCTCGACCTCCAGCCCGGCAGCGTGCACGCCCTGCTCGGTGAGAACGGCGCCGGCAAGAGCACGCTCGTGAAATGCGTGATGGGCTTCTACCAGGCCGACGCGGGCGAGCTCTTGGTCGGCGGCAAGGTCCAGCGCGTCGGAAGCCCGAAAGACGCGCAGGCGCTCGGCATCGGCATGGTCTACCAGCACTTCACGCTGGTCGAGAACATGACGGTCGCCGAAAACCTGCTGATCGCCCGGCGCGAGCTGCCGCGCGTCGTCAACTGGCAGAAGGAGATCGCCGACCTCTCCGCGTTCATGGATCGGATGCCCTTCCGGATCGAGCCGACGCGCCTCGTGCGCAACCTCGCCGCGGGCGAGAAGCAGAAGCTCGAGATCCTGAAGCAGCTCTACCTCGGCAGCCGCGTGATGATCCTGGACGAGCCGACCAGCGTGCTCACGCCCGACGAAGCGGACGAGGTGCTCGGGCTCGTCAAGCAGATGGCGAGCCGCAAGGAGCTCAGCGTGCTCATGATCACGCACAAGTTCCGCGAGGTCCTGGCTTTCGCCGATCACGTCACGATTCTCCGCCGCGGCAAGCTCGTGGCGAGCGCGCCCGTAGGCGAGCTCACGCCGGAGCGCATGGCCGAGCTCATGGTCGGCGCCGAACCGCCGAGCCAGTCCTCGGCCCGCAACGCCCAGGCACCCGGCAAGACGGTGCTGCGCCTCGACGGGCTCGAGGCCGACGACGACATCGGATTGCCCGTGCTCGAAGGGGTGACGCTCTCGGTCTGCTCGGGGGAGATCGTCGGGATCGCCGGCGTGAGCGGCAACGGACAGGACGAGCTCGTGGAGGTCCTCGCGGGCCAGCGCCCCGCGCGCAAGGGCGCCATGGAGGTCGCCGGGAAAAACTACGGCGCGAGACGCGACCAGATCCGCAAAGAGCGCGTGCGGCTCTTGCCGGAAGCGCCGCTCCGCAACGCCTGCGTCGCGCACATGTCGGTCGCCGACAACGTCGCGTTCCGCGAGTACGATCGCCCACCCTTCACGCTCGGCGGCTTCCTCCTGCGCGCGAGCGCCTTCCGCCGGCGCGCCGAGCGCGCGATCGCCGCCTTCCGCATCCGCGCGCCCTCGCCCGGCGCGCCGATCGGCACGCTTTCCGGAGGGAACGTGCAGCGCGCCGTTCTGGCGCGCGAGCTCGAGGGCGACGTCGCCGTGCTCGTCGCCGCGAACCCCTGTTTCGGCCTCGACTTCGGCGCCGTCGCGGAGATACGCTCGCGCATCATGGATGCCCGAAACCGCGGCGCCGCCGTGCTCCTCATCAGCGCCGATCTCGAGGAGATCTTCGCGCTCTCCGATCGGATCCTGGTCATGAGCGAGGGCAAGATCGTGCACGAGACTCCCGCTCACGCCGCGGATTTGCGCGAAATCGGGCGCCACATGGCCGGTCATTCTTGACGCTTCTCGTCGCTCGTCTGACCGAGCTTCTGGAGCGAACGGGTGACTGGGCGCCGCTGCGCGAAGGCGTCGAAATCCGGCGCCTGGCGGGCGATCCGGACGCGGGCGCGACCGTGGCGTTACTCCGCTACCGGCCCGGCGCGCGCGTTCCGGCACACCACCACCCTGGCTTCGAGGTCATCTACGTCCTCCGCGGTTCCCAGAACGACGAGCGCGGCCACTATCCCACGGGCACCCTGGTCGTGAACCCGCGCGGCGTCGAACACAGCGTCTGGAGCGACGACGGCTGCGTCGTCCTCATCGTCTGGGAACGCTCGGTCGAATTCACCGGCGAAACTCCGGAAGCCTGAGCTGGCTGGCCCGAATCGTGCTTGTGCGCCGGGCATGGCGGCGCTCCGCCCGATCTATCTCGTCGGCCACAACACCAACTCGATCGCGGAGATCGAGGACGGACTGGCGCGGGGGCTGAACGCGTTCGAAATCGACATCAACAAGGACGAGCACGACGAGCTGTTCGTGAGCCACGGTCCGGTGAATGGCGCCACGGCGCTGGTCACCGGGCCGTGCCCGCGACTGGTGCCCTTTCTGCTCGAGCTGAAACGGCTCGTGAGCTCTCCGGCGGGCTCGAAGATCGCGCTCGTGATCTTCGACTGCAAGATCTCCGACCCGGCGCTGGCGGTCGAGCTCGTGGACGCGGTTCGCACCTGCTTGACCGGTGCCGGGAGTTCGCTCCCCGTGATCTACTCGGTTCCCGCGCTGAGCGACGCGCGCACCTTCTTCGAGCCGATCCAGTCGGGCCTCCAGCCGCGAGAAGCGCTGATGATCGACGAGGAAGGCGACCCGCGAGCCGTCGCGACGTTCTTCGCCGAGCGCGGGGTCGTGCGCGCCGCGTACGGCAACGGGATCACGACGGTCCTCGGCGTCGGATTGCCGAGCCCGCGGCTCGTCGCGCAGATGGAGGAGGCCGTGGCGCTGGCGGCGCTCGGCTTCGTCTACGCCTGGGTGCTCGTCGCCGCCGGCACGATGCGCCGATTTCTGCGTGCCGGTGTGAGCGGCGTCATGGTGGATACGAGCGACGCCGAAACGCTCGTCCGCGTGCTCGAGGAGCCGGAATTTTCGTCGCAGCTACGCCGCGCGACCCGCGACGACGATCCCCTGGCGCGCCGGGACTGACCCACGCCGCCGGGTCGAGTCGATCAGGCCTCGCGCCGCTGGCGGCGGCGCAGCAACGCGCCGAGCGCGGCGAAAGCGAACACGTACCAGCCGGGCTCTCCGGAAGATCGTCCCTTCGCCAGGCTGCAACCCGAGCTCTCGTCGTCACGCCTGCGGCGACTGCCGCCGTCGTCGCTGCAATGGTCGACGACGCGCTCGGCGGCGTCCTCGCAGTCGGTGCCGTTGCACGGGAAGGTCTCGTCGTCGGTTTCGTACCAGCAACTGCTGGAATCACAGCAGGTCTCGAGATACGCGCACTCCGTGCCGGGGGCTTCGGCCGTCACGCATTGCACGCCGACGCTGCCGCTCGAGCCACCCGAGCTCATCGCACCGAAGCCTGCGCTGCCTGCCGCGCCGCTCGTACCGCCCGAGCCGCCGACACCGCTGCAAGCCGTTGCGTTCGGCGCGCAGTTGCCGTTGCCGCAACACACACCGCTGCTGCAGTAGTGCTGTCCGTCGTGACAACAGGTCGAGCCCGCCGGCATGCAGCCGTCGTCGCACACCACCTGACCTGTCGGACAACTGACGCCGGGCGTCCCACCGGTGCCGCCGGAACCGGCGGAGCCGTTGCAATCCGCGTACGAGTTGCCGCACGTCCCGTCGCCGCAACAGACCGCGCTGTCGCAGTACGTCTGCCCGTCGAAGCAGCAGGTGGATCCTGCCGGCATGCAGCCGCCGTCGCACTCCACCTGGCCGCTCGGACAGCTGCCCCCCGGCGAACCCGCCGAGCCGCCCGAACCTGCCGTGCCGTTGCAGTCCGAGTACGTGTTGCCGCACGTCCCGTCGCCGCAGCAGACCGCGCTGTTGCAGTACGTCTGCCCGTCGTAGCAGCAGGTGGCTCCCGCCGGCATGCAGCCGCCGTCGCACTCGACCTGGCCGCTCGGACAGCTGCCGCCGGGCGAGCCGGCCGAGCCGCCGGAACCGGCCGAGCCGTTGCAGTCCGCGTACGAATTGCCGCACGTCCCGTCGCCGCAGCAGATCGCGCTGTCGCAGTACGTCTGCCCGTCGTGACAGCAGGTCGCGCCTGCCGGCATGCAGCCGTCGTCGCACACCGCATACCCCGGGTCGCAATACTGGGCGCGAGCCGTGGAGCTGACGAGGAACCCTGCAATCACGAGAGCGAGCGAGAGTGAACGCATGCGTTGGCCTTTCTGTGCGATCACCGAACGGCACTCCCGAGCGAGGCCTTAAGCCGCGCACCCCGAATTCGATCGGCGTCGGAGCGCGCCGCGACGCGTCGGCGAAGCAGCGTGCGTCGCGCACCATGTGCGACGCGGATCGCGCTTGACTTCGAGCAAAGGGTGCGCCCGACGCTCGCGAGGCTGCCGAGCTTCGATCGCGAGCT
>DASXWF010000707.1:0-7056 GCA_036503835.1 Polyangiaceae bacterium
AGTCGCCCTGCAGCGCGCCGGGCGCGAGATCGGGAACGGTGATGGAGCCGCCGGTCGCAGCCGCGAGCGCGAAGGGGTAGCTCGCCGCGGAGGCGTCGGGCTCGACGACGTACGCGCGCCCGCGGTAGCTCGCGCGGCGCACCGTGAAGCCGCCGTCGCTCTCGTCGCTGCGACCGCCGAAATCGGCGACCATGCGCCGCGTGATCTCCACGTACGGACGACTCACGAGCCGGCCCTCGACGTGGAGCTCGATGTCGCCCTCGGCGCCGGCGCCGGCCAGCATGAGCGCCGAGAAGTACTGGCTCGAGAGATCCCCGCGCATCGTCACTCGGCCGCCGGGCAAGCGGCCGCCGCGCACCGTGAGCGGCGGGGAGCCGGTCGGGCAAGCGACGTCCACGCCGAGCTGGCGGAGGCCGTCCACGAGCTCCTCGATCGGCCGGCGCGCCATGTGCTCGTCGCCGGCGAGGCGTGTTTCGCCCGGAACGAGCGCGGCGAGCGCCGTGAGGAAGCGCACCGTGGTGCCGCTGTTTCCGACGAAGATCGGCTCCTTCGCGGCGCGCAGGCGCGAGCGCCCGCCGCTCACGACCAGCGTCGTCGGGCCGGCGTCACGCACGGGGATGCCGAGCGCTTCGAGCGCGGCGCGCATGTGGCGCGTGTCGTCGCTGTGGAGCACGCCCGAGAGCTCGGTTTCGCCCTCGGCGAGCGCGGCGAGCACGAGCGCGCGGTTCGTGATGCTCTTCGAGCCCGGGACACGCCAGGTTTGCTGCGGCGGGCGCGGGAGGCGCGGGAGCTCGAGGGGGCCCGGCGGAAAGGTCGTCATCGTTCGCGGGCCCACAGTAGTCCGCGACGCGCAGCTCGGCTACCCGCCGGTTTCCGGGAGGGGCGCGCTCAATCCGCGAACACGTCGTTCGCCGAGAAGGTCACGTCGGGAAAGCCAGGGACGGCGACGGACTCGTCGCCGACGTAGGTTCGCGTTTCGGTGTAACGGCCGGCTTCGGGCGCCATGTACGCTTCGATGCAGCGGGCGCTGACGTTGACGATGAAATACGCGGGCACGCCGGCGCGCGCGTAGATCGAGGCCTTGGCGGTGCGATCGAAGCGCAGCGTGGACGCCGAGACTTCGACGAGCAGGGTGGCGTGTGCCGGATGATCCTCCCGGGGCTCGCTCTTCAGCACGACGGCGACGTCCGGCTCGGGCTCCGAGTACTCGGAGGCAGCGAACCCGAGCTGGATGCGCACTCGCGCTCGCCCGACGAGCCGCGGGATCAGCAGCTCGCTCAGGCGTTCGATGACCGAGTCGTGGCGAGCCGAGCGCGCGCTCATACGGACGATGACTCCGTCGAGGAGCTCCACCCGCTCGTCCTGGAAGAAGCCCGCATCGCCCAGCGCCTGGTATTCGGCACGCGTGATGGGTCGGCGCTGCTCGGGGGCCAGTTGCGTCACGTCGAGCATCGACATGAGGGTACCATCGGCGCGGAGCGCGGGCGAGTTGCCCCGGGGCCGCGCGAGCGAACACATACCGACCCGTTCGGGAGCTCTTCCGTAGTTCAGGCGATGCCAGAGCGCAGCGCCGCCGGAAATGCCCGACGCCCTCGCGCCCTGCGGGAGAAGAAAGACTGATCGCTCAGGGCATTCCAGGGATTTTGCAGTCGTCGAGCGGGGGCGGCTCGGTGCACGTCATCGGGCCGCGCTCGCACACGAAGGAGACGCATTCCCGTCCGGTCGTGCAGCTCGGGCCGCCGAAGTTCGTGGCCTTGCGGCAAACCGCGGCCTCGAGATCGCAGTAGTTGCCGGTGCCGCACTCGGCGTTGTCCCCGTCAGGCTCGCAGCTTTCTCCGAGCGGCGTCGCGGGCAAGCAGGTGCCGAAGTCTCCCTTGGCCAGCGCGGAGCAATAGAGCCCGGTCGAGCACGTCGAAACGTCGCCGTGCGGAAACGGACAGTCCGCTCCCGCGGGCAGGAAGAGGTGACGAACCGTGCAGACTCCATCGAGGCACGAGACGCGAGTCGCGCCTTCGGCCGGAGCACACAGCGCATCCGTGTCGCAGGTCTCGCCGGGCTCACGCGTCCCGCGCACCGTCTTGCAGACCGACCAGATGTGCTCGCGGCGCGCGACGATCTCGTCCCAGTCACCGGTGCAGGTGTCGTAGGCGAGCGCGTGAGCCTCGAAACAGGCTTCCTCCGCGGCGTCGTCGTAGGTCGCGAGGCCCTCCGCGATGACGCTCGCGACGGGAGAGCAGGTCTCGGTGAGCCAGGTGCGAAGGAACTCGGCTTCCGAAAAGCCCGGTTGGCTCTCGCAGCACGGGGCGGCGCGTGCGTAAAGCCGCTCCCCGAACGCGCGGCACTTCGCCAGCACCTCGAGCCTGACCTCGTCTCCTTCCGTCCTCGGCGCGGGCTTCGGGGCCGGATCGGAGCCGCAGCCCGCCAGCATCGCGAGTAGCGCGAGCCCACCCGGCAAACTCGAGCGAAGACGCATCCGTCCAGAGTACACGAGTGCCGGCACGGACCCGAGTACGGGACAAAACCTGCGCGCCGTAAGGTTTCGGCTACGCGAGCAGGTCGGTCAGGATTGCCTGGTTCAGCTGACGGGTCGTCTCCATGGGAGGCGTCGCCGAAGTGCTGCCCACGCGGTCGACCGGCGTGCCCAATGCCTGGAGCAGCGTACGGAAGAGATCGTTGTGCGACGGGCTCGGACCGGCCGTCGCGATGCAGCCGTTCTGATTGTTCTTGTCGTAGGAAATCGGAAAGCGCACGACCTGGCCGCGCTTGATCGGGATGTTCTGCCCGGATGCGATCAGGAAGGGCATGTTGTAGTGCGCGTGGCCCTGGCCGCTGTCGATCTCGCTGCCCCAGAGGATGAGCGTGTCGTCCAGCACGCCGTGAGACTGGAGCTGGGACACGAGGTACCCGAACTCCTCCGCGTAGTAGTTTTCCCACACCGAGAGCTCCGCCCAAACCGAAGCCTTCGACTGGCGCAGGCTTTCCGGCGGATCGTCCTGATGATCGAGGCAGACCTCCTTGTAATCGGGAGGCATGGGCGTGAGACGCTCGACGAAGTCGTACAGGTTCGGATTTTGGTGGGAGGTATTGTGATGATCGAGGGACTGGCCCACCGCCTTCGCCACGCTCGCCGCCTGGTCGTACTGGAGCACCCCCGAGCGCGTGACGCCGCACGCGAGCGCGGCGACGAGAAGATCGATCGCGAGGCGCGAGCGCTCCCGGTACCAGTGTGAGGACTGGCCGAAGTTGATGGACGCGTCCGCCGGCGGCGCCCAGATCGCCTCCCAGGCCTGCACGTTCGGCTTGGTGGGAAGTGTCGGCAGCGTGCACGAGACGGCGTTCATGCTCTGGCCGGCCTTCTCGAGAGCGTCCCGCATCCCTTCGAGCTGCGCGCGATCCTCGGCGCAGAGCTTGGGCACGAGCGTGCCCATCTGCGCGTTCAAGGACTGGAAGAGCGCCGTGCTCGCGCGCTGCTTGGCGAGCTCGTCGGCGCTCGGGCCCATCATGCCCTGAACGGCGCCGGCCATGTACTGCTCCATCACCTCCCAGCAGCTGCGGAGCGGATCGCGCGGCACGCCGGTGGCGTCGAAGATGCAGCGATTGGTCGGACCGGCGTTCTGAGCCGAGTTCAGATCGGCGACGATCTGCTGGTACAGGCTGTCGTCGCGGACGCTGCCGGTCGCCTGCGCCATGAACAGCGTGTCGATGCTGGGATAGCCGACGGAGCCGCCGGTTTGCGACCCGTCCTTCGAGCCCGTGAAGAGCGACATCATGCCGCCCTCGTGCGTTCCGCCGATGACCGGCGCGCAGAAGTTGCGAACGCCCTGCGTGACCGTGATGTACTGGGCGAGCGGCTGCAGCGCGGCGAGGTTCTGCCGGAACGTGAGCTGGCCCGGCTCGCCGTCGGCGCCCCAGAGGTGGCGGACGCGGCCGTTGCCGCTGAACATCAGGACGAGCTTGGTCTGGCCCTGACCCTGCGCGAAGCCGGGCAAGCTGCGCAGGAACGGCAGCATGGCGGCCGTGGCGCCCACGCTGCGCAAGAACCGCCGGCGCGAAGCGTGCAAACGCTCTCGATTCATTGGCAGGACTCTCCCGGGCGCACGATGTTTCTCACCTGCATCAGGTTGCTGACGGCCACCTCGATGAACAGCGTCTGAAGGCTCGCGTTGCCGGCCTGGAACGCAGTCCAGATGTCGGAGAGGCCGCAGGCGTCGGCGACCGTCTCGCTGCGGCCGAGCGCGAAGCGATTGGTCTGGATCACGAAGCACTGCTGCGGGTTCACGTCCGTCGCGAGCAGGCTGATGAGCTCCGCGGCGTTCTGGAACTCGAACTCCATCGGGTTCGCGTCACCCGGGACGATGGCGCCCGCCGTCGAGGTCGCGAGCGCGGCGTCGAACCTGCCGTCGGGGCCGTACTGGCCGAACGCGAAGCCGATCGGGTCCATCTTGCCGTGACAGCCCGAGCAGGCGGGATCGGCGGCGTGCTGCAAAAAGAGGTCGTTGCTCGTCTGGCCTTGCCGATCGTCGGGCAAGCCCATGTTCACGTTCGTCGCCGGCGAAGCGACCGGGTCGCAGAGCAGCGCTTGGCGGATCTGCTTGCCGCGCAGCGTCGGCGAACCGAGATCGCCCTTGATGTGCGAGCGCAGGAAGCCGGCACGCAGCAGTAACCCCGCGCGCTCGGCGGGTACGCTGATGCTGTCGCCGCTCAGCGTGCCGCCGTAGAACTGCGCGAGCTCTTGATTGCCGCGCGTGCTGGTCCCGGTGAGGAGCTCCGGGTACGTGCCCGAGCCCTGCGTGGCCGCAACGAACACCTCGCCCGCTTCAGCGTCGATCGCCGCGTCGAGCGCGGGCGCGCCGGGTGCCGCCACCTTGAGGCCCAGCCACTCGTTCACGAAGCTCCGCAGGACGGGCTGCGCCTTCGCGTCGGCGAGCATGCGCGTGGCTTGCTGCCGGAGGCCCGCGTCGGAATCGAGCCCGCCGCTGTCGGCCGCCTGCAAGAGCGCGTCGTCCGGGACACTGCGCCAGACGAAGCTCGCGAGGCGACCCGCGAGCTCGCTCGAGCTCAGGCGCGCGAAGTTGCCCTCGGTCGTGCCGAACTCCACCGTGTAGAGGAAGCGCGGCGAGAGCAGGATCCAGCGCACCGCCGTGCTCACGGCGAGCGCGGTGCCGTCGATCGCCACGGCGGCGTAGAGATCGGTGAAGCTCTGCCGATCGGGATCGTTCGCTTCGAGCACGCCGTGGAACGCGCGCCGCGCCTTGCCGAGCAAGTGGCTCTGAATGCACGCGGCGTCGGTCTCCGTGCACCCCGAAGCCGTGGCGATGCCCGCCGCGACCTGATCGCCCACGGTTTTCGCGGCGGTGTCGTAGCGGGTGAACTGATCCGCCGTCATCGGCAGCCGCACGTTCGCGGTGAACACGCCGAGCAATTCGTCCGAAGGCAGATCGCCCTGGTTGATTTCGACGCCGAACACGTCGCGAACCGCGTTGTAGTACTCGAGGCGCGACAGGCGGCGGATCGGCGTCGGGCCGACGATGCTCGGATCCGTGCACTGCGTGATCGCGCCGATTCCGACGCCGGGCTTCGGACCGCCCGTCCCGCCGGTGTTGCCGCTGCCCGCGGTCGTTCCACTGCCGGAAGAACCGCCGCTGCTCATTCCTGACGCGCCGCCGGTCGACTGGCCCGCCATGCCGCCGCCCCGGCCGGCCGACGACGTACCGCCACTCGAGGCGTTGCCGGAGCCCCCGTTCGCCGCGCTGTTGGAATCCGGTGCGTTACCCGCGGAGCAGCCCGCGCAGGCGAGCAGAAGAGCGAAGGCGATCCTCATGGGCGTTGGTTCCGACGGCGGGCGTGAGCTTCGGGTCGAGGTGCCGGACTCAGTGCTCGTAACATGTCCCACCGGCTCGGCCAGTCTAGCATTCCCGACTGGAAGCGGTTTCACACTCCCCGGGAATAGTTTCACCCCGGACAGATAATTTTCGTTCAACGAGAACTTCGCGGCAGCGGCCGCAACAGCACCGCGTGCTCGCGGCGCGGCCGATCTTCGAACGCCCGTTCGGTCGGCGCGTGAAAGTGGGGACGCTTTTGCGACGCGAGCGCCGCCACGGCGAGACCAGCTGGTCGCGCCAGGCCGCCGACGAGCTCCTCCGCGCGCACCGCACGGTTCGCGAGCACCGAATCGGCGATCACGAGCACCGCGGCGCCGCGCGGCACGAGCACGCGCCCCATCTCCGCGAGCGCCGCGCCGAGCTCGCTCCGGAAGCGCGAGAGCGCGTGCCCGAACGAAGCGCCGCGCGCGTGCCGGCGCGCGCCGATCTCGTACTGCTCGAAGCGCTCCGACTCGAGCCCGATCCAGCGCAACCGATCGCGATGGTGAACGACATAGTCGTAAACGCCGGGGTACGGCGGCGAGCTCACGACCAGCGCGACGGAGCTCGACTTCACGTCGTGCAGATCACGCGCGTCGCCGTGGATCACGCGCGCTTCGGGCGCGCGCGCCGGCAGAAGCTCGCGTGCCTCGCCGAGCCGGCGCGCCAGCTCCTCCGCCTTCTTGACGAAAAAACCCAGCGTAAAGCCCGAAGCGACGCGCTTCTTCGTCTCGTGCCGGTTCGTATCGCTCGACGTCTTGCTCACCTTCGTCAGCACCGCCGAAAGCACGAGCAGGAGCGCTCGCTCGAGCGCCTCGTGCTCTACGTGACGAATGCCCTCGCGGAGTCCGTCGAGCTCGAGCAACACGTGCGGCGCGAACAGCGCCACGTCCTCCGGTCCGTAGCGATGCGTCGCGCCCGCCTTGGCGAGCCGCCGGTCGTCGGCATGCTCCGCCGCGAACTGCGCCGCTTCCACGAGCCGCGCCGACCAGGGCGCGCCGGGTCCGTTCGTCTTCAACCACGACAGCTCGACGGCGAGCGGATTCACGTCCACGCCGAGAGCGCGCCGCCCCGCGAGCCGCGCTTCGACCAGCACCGTGCCGCTCCCACAAAAAGAATCGAGCACGATCTCGCCGGGTCGCGACAAAGCTTCGACGAGCCGTCGCGCCGTGTCCGGATGGAGCCGCGCCGGGTA
>DASXWF010000708.1:0-4828 GCA_036503835.1 Polyangiaceae bacterium
GCGGGCCGAGCGGCTCCACCAGCGCTTCGGCGCGCTGGTGCTGATCGTTTGTCGCGGCGTGCCGGTGCTCGCCGAAGCGTCGACCGTCTTTGCCGGCGCGCTGCGCATGCGCCTTGCGCATTTCATGCTCGTGACGAGCTCCGCCAACGCGGGCCTCGCGCTCGCTTACGCCACGCTCGCGTCGCTCGGCACGGGAATCTTCGCATTGCTTGCGCCGTTCGTTCTCGGAATCGTACTCCCCGCGCTCGCGCTGCTCGTGGTCGCTCGTCTCGAGCGCGCGCGAGCCACGCGGAGCGGGAAACCAGAACACCCGTAGACGCAGCAGCACGGCATGCTAAAATTTCGCCCTTCATGGCTGCGCAGCGGATTCGCGCGCTCGCGGTAATTTCCGTCTCGAGCGGAGCGCTTCTTGCGCTTGCGTGCGAGTCGGACGCCGGCGACGACGATGTCGTGGACGCAGGCGCGTCGGGAATCGCGGGTGCGAGCGCGGGCGCGTCGAGCGCGGGCGGCGGCAGCGGCGGCAGCGCAGGCAACGGCGGTTGGGCGGGCACCGTTCCGGGTGCCGGTGGCGCGACGTGGGGCACCGGTGGTGCAGCGGGTATGGCTGGAGCAGCGGGTGTCGTGGGAAAGGGCGGAGGGTTTTCGTCCGGCGGCAGCGGCGGCGCTACGGCGGGCTCGGCCGGCAAGGGCGGCAAGGGCGGCAAAGGCGGCGGTGCAGGACCAGGCGGCGCAGCCGGCGCTTCGGGCGCAGCCGGCACGGCAGGCAGCGCAGGCGCCGCGGGCGGTCCTCCGCTTCCGGAGAGCGGATGCGGTGTCGTGAAGGTGCCGGAAGAGGGACAGCAGACGATCGTCGCGGGCGGCATTCCGCGTGTGTTCACGGTCGCGCTGCCCACCGACTACGACGCGAACCACCAGTACGCCGTGATCGTTTCCTGGCACGGCCTGGGTGGTTCGATGGGCAACTACTATCAGCTGAACAGCTCGTCGCGCGCGGGCGCTTCGGCGATCCACCTGAGCCCGCAGGGGCTGGACAACGCGAACGGGGACGGCGCGGGCTGGTGGAACACCGACGGACAGGATCTCGCGTTCGTCGATGCGTTGCTCGCCTGGACGAGGGGCAGCTACTGCGTCGACACGACGCGGGTCTTCTCGGTGGGCTTCAGCTTCGGCGGGATGTTCTCGAACTTCCTCGGCTGCGAGCGCGGCGATCAGTTTCGCGCGATCGCCCCGATCGCCGGTTCGTTCTTCAACTACTACGGCTTCGGCGCGGCGCCCGAGTGCGAGAGCCCGGTGCCGGTGCTCGGCATTCACGGTACGGCGGACGATCGCGTGCCGTACGCCGACGGCGAGGCCGCGCGCGACGTCTGGGTCGCGCAGAACGGCTGCAGCGCCACCACGGAAAATACCGCACCGGAAGGCTGCGTCCTTTACCAGGGCTGCATGACCGGCTACCCGGTGGAGTGGTGCGCGCACGACGGGATGCACATGGTGCCGAGCTTCGCGGCGGACGTGATCTGGGACTTTTTCGAGCAGTTCTAGGTTTCCGCGCGGTCGCTTGCTCCAGCATCGCGCTGCTCGCGCTCGCCCGCGCGACTCCGGTTCTCGCCGAGGAGCGTCCGGAGTCGCCGCTGTCGGCGTACCGTGTCCCGGCGGGCTGCCCGACCGCCGGTGTCTTTTCGGAGCAGGTCGGTGCGCGCACACCGCTCTGGCGCCGAGCCGAGGGGCTCTCGGTGGTGGTGGACGTTCGGGCGGCTCCGGAAGGCACGATCGGTCACGTCAGCCTCGAACGCGACGGCCGCGCCACCGAGCGCGAGATCACGGCGTCCAGTTGTGACGAGGCGGTTCAGGCGCTCGCGTTGATCGTCGCCATCCTGATCGATCCGCTGGCGGCGACAGGGCCTGTCTTCGCGGTGCCCGCGCCGCCTGCGACGCCGGTCGAGCCCGTCAGCCCCGTCTCGCCGCGCGCAGAACGCAGGTGGTTCGTCCTTGCAGGCACCGAGCTCGCCTTCGAGGGCGGCATCGCTCCGGGGCTCAGCCCCGGAATCAGGGTTTCGGCCGCCGCGTTCCGTCGCTCGCCGGCCTCGATCGTGAGCTCACTGCGCCTGTCGGCGTTTCGCTTCGCGAGCGGCACCGTGCCCGCGGCGGGCGGCGCGTCCGCCGCGTTCGAGCTCACGGGCGGGCGCCTCGAGGCTTGCTCGTTCGGGTTTGCGAGTTGGCCCCTTCGCGTCGTTCCGTGCTTGTTCGGCGAGCTCGGCGCGCTGGCTGCTTCCGGTACGCACCCGGAGCGCTCGCACTCTGAGACGGTGTTCTGGGCGGCCGCCGGACCTGCCGTGCGCGCCTCCGCCGAGCTCGCGAACGTTCTCTACGTCGAGCTCGAAGCGGGGGCCGTGCTTCCGCTCGTGGCCTACGACTTCGGCTTCGAGGGCGAGCCGGTGCCCGCGCACGAAACCCCCGTGATTGCTGGGGAATTTTCCGCCGGTCTCGGCGTGCGCTTTCCGTGATCAGCCGCTCGGGTCAAAAACATTGTTCCTGCGGATGTCCGCGCCCGTTCCGGCCCTGAGCGACGAAGCTCCGTCCGTCCCGCTGCCGGACCGAGAGCAGCGCCTCGCGGCCATGGCGGCCGAGAATTTCCATTTCATCTGGCGCTCGCTCCGGCGCCTCGGGGTTCCGCTGCCCCACGTCGACGACGCGGCGCAGCAGGTCTTCGAGGTGGCGGCGCGGCGGCTCGGTACGGTCGAGGTCGGTCGCGAGCGCGCCTTCCTGTTCAAGACGGCCCTCTTCGTCGCGGCCGAGGCTCAGCGCAACGCGGCCCGGCGCCGCGCGCGCGACGGCGGCGACGCGGTCGACGAGCTCGGCGACGGAGGGCCGAATCCCGAGGAAGCGACCGACCGCTCACGCAAGCGCGCGCTGCTCGACGCGGTGCTCGAGCGCATGCCGGTCGACGAGCGCGCCGTGTTCGTCCTCTTCGAGCTCGAGGAACTCACGATGGCCGAAATCGCGCGGCTGCTCGAGCTGCCGCCGGGCACCGTGGCGTCGCGCTTGCGACGCGCCCGGGAGACGTTTCACCGCGAAGCCAAACGCCTGCGCTCCGGCGCCGGCTTGCGAGGAGTCCTTTGATGAAGGAACCGCGTCGATTGTTGCAAGGCGCTGCCGACGAGTTCGAGCGGGAGCTGCTCGCCTCTTCGGAGGTGGACGTGCCGAGCTCACGGGCCTATCAGCGCACGGTGGCGAGTCTCGGTGTCGGATTGATGCTTCCGCTCGGTGCAGCGGGCGTGGCGCAAGGTGCCGTCGCCGCACCGGCCGCGAAGCTCGGCGTCACGGTGCTGGCGAAGTGGCTCGCGAGCGGAGCTCTGCTCGGCGTCGTCACGGCTTCCGGCGCGCAGCTGACCTCGCGTGCGCTCGGCCAGCGCTCCGTCGCTCCGCCGCCTGCCGTCAGTGTGCAATTTGCCGGGACCCCGACGCCTGAAGTCGCGGTGTCTGCCGTAGAGCCTCCTGCGGTGGCCCCGGCGCCGGCGCCGGTTCCGAGCATCGAAACGAGTCCGGAGCAGCCCGCGCGTGCGGCGAAGGCACCGGAGCCGCAAGCGGAGCCGCCTGCGCCGTCGAGCGCGCCTCCAGTCGAGCCCGTGTCCAGCCCGGCGCCCGCGCCGTCGCTCGCACTCGAAATGCAACGGCTCGAGGCTGCGCGGCGCACGCTGGCGCAGGGCGACGCACGCGCCGCTCTCGCGGGTCTGGAGAAGTACGCGCTCGAGTTTCCGAACGGAGCGCTCTCGCCGGAAGCACGGGTGCTCGAGGTCTCGGCGTTGCTGCAGAGCGGGCAGCGCGAGCAGGCGCTCGAAGTCGGGCGCCGCGTCATCGAGCGGGATCCGGACGGACCTCATGCCGAGGCGGTGCGTGCCCGTCTCTCGGAATCGAAGAAACCATGATCAGCCGAGCTGTCGGCCGTCATTGTTCGCGCAAGGAGGCCAGGATGAAGACGAGCTTCAGGCTCACGACGGCGGCATTGTTCGTGCTCACGGGCTGCGGCCCGCACCCGGTGGACATCGGTGGTCAGGGAGGTCACGCGGGCGAGCCCGGCGAGAGCGGCGGTAGTGGAGGGATCTCGAGCGGAGGCAGCGGGCCGCAAGGCTCCGGTGGAGGTCCCGCTTCGGGAGGCATCGGCAGCGAAGGCGGCGAGAGCAACGCCGTGGGCGGTGGTCCGGTGGACAGCGGCGGTAGCTCCACCGGTGGTACGGGAAGCGGCGCGTACGCCGGCGCTCCCGACGGTGAGGACAGCGGCGGTCATTCGTCTGCCGCCACGGGCGGTACCGACGCGTCCGGCGGCTACCCCGCCGCGACGGGCGGCAGTAACGCGACCGGCGGACATCCGGCCGCCGGCGAGGGCGGATACTCGACCGGTGGTAGCGCGACCGGCGGAACCGACGCCGGGGGCTTCGCTGGCGAACCCGGTACCGGCGGCACTGGTACCGGCGGCACTTGCCCGGGTGGCTCGGGTGCCTGCACGGGCTCCACGGGTGGCACGGGCGGAAGCGGCGGAAGCGGCGGTGGAGTCTGCTGGGAGGAGCAATTGCTCTCGGAGGAACGCGGTTGCGAGGACAGCGTCGCGTACCTCGAGGCGGCGCTCGGTCTCTGTGAGGAGGAAGGCGGCACACTCGCCCGCATCGAGTTCGTCGACGCTTGCGATGACGGCACATCTTTCCAGGGTGCGCTGTCCGAGTGCTGCGTCCCGGTCGTTGGGACAGGAGGCGCGGGCGGCTCGGGGGCAGGCGGAGCCTCGAGCGGTGGGAGTGGCGCTGCCGGCGGCTTCGAGGCCGAGGGTGGCGAGTCGGGC
>DASXWF010000709.1:0-6710 GCA_036503835.1 Polyangiaceae bacterium
TCGACGTGAACCAGACTCCGACGTTCGGATTCGTGCCGGGCGTCGCCACCACTTCCCTCGCCCGGCGCACGGCCGAGCGCCTCGGTGTCACGCGCGAGGCGCTGCGCAGCCTGGTCGACGGAGCCCGGCGTGACCGCGGGCCGCGCAGCCCCGCGCGCTGAGCGGGCGTGACAGAACGCACCGCCCGGCGCGCGCCGCCGTCGCGGTAGGGCTCGACACACGCCCGTCCGCGGTTGGAACGCCGCCTGCATTCGAGGCTTCGGATGCGGCTCCACGAACCCGCGTCCGGCCCCGAAAAGCCGGCCGGGCGCTCTCCGAACAAGGCCCTCGGCGCCTGGCTTTCGTCGCTGCGCCGGCGACCGCCCTTCACCTGGCCGAAGAAGCGCAAGCGCCGCCTCTTCATCGGGTTTCTGGTGTTGCTGCTCGCCTACCCGGTGCTCGGGACGCTGGCGCTCTGGACGGGCTTCGTCGAGTGGATGCTCAAGTCCGAGGACCTGCGCGTCGAGCTGCGCAATCCCTCGTACACGCTCTGGCCCGGGCACGTGCGCATGCGGCACGTGCGCGTCCTCGCCAACGGCTCGACGCAGTTCATCCTCGAGAGCGAGAACATCGAGCTCAACATCAACCTATTTCAGCTCGTGAAGCGCCGGGTTCACGTCACGCAGATCTCCGCCGAGAACACGCTTTATCAGATGCGCGTCCAGGTCAAAGACAAGACGGGCATCGAAGAGCGCGTGGCCGCCTACCCGCCGCTCGCCGGTCTTCCCGGGCGCGGAAACGTCGTGAGCGAAGCGCCGGCAAAGCAAGGTACCGCGGACGGCGAGAAGAAAGAGTCGGACTTTACCGTGCAGGTCGAAGGCATCGACATCGGGGTCCGCGAGCTCTGGTTCTTCGAGTATCGCTACCTCGGCAAGGGGCGCCTGCGGGGCGCGTTCACGGTCGGGCCGAACGTGATGGAGGTGAAGACCGCGGTGCAGGATCTCGGTCCCGGCGAGGTGCGCTTCGGTGCCGAGCGCGTCGTGTCCAGGAACTTGCGCGGGCAAATCAGCGCCGACATTCCGCGCCTGAACCCGAACGAGCGCGCGGACGCGAGCTTCATGGAGCTCGTCACCGCACGCGTGAACTTGCGCACGGACGTCCAATCGCTGGAAAATCTCGGCGCGTACGCGCCCGGCGTCGAGGTGAGCGGCGGCGCGGGCCCGCTCGCGCTCGATCTGTACCTCGACCGCGGAAAGCTCGGACCGAAGAGCCATCTCGACTACCAGACCGAATCCCTCGGGGTGAAAGGGAACGGCTACGGCGTCGCGAGCGACCTGCTCCTGAAATTCGACGCCCGAGGATCGAAGGAGCAATTGCCCTTGGTGCAGACCTCGGCGAAGGCCACGTATGTTTCGTTGTCGCGCCGGATGCGCTCGTTCACGCTGCAGATCCACGGCCACCGGGAGGAAGCGCGCCTCGACACCATTCAGCTGAGCCGCGCCACGGATCTGAAGGGCGCCACCGTGCACATGCCGACGTTGCGCTCGGTGGACATGCAGGACCTGCCGGTCGTGCTGCCGGAGGACTCGCCGGTCGAGGTGCGGAGCGGGGATCTCCGCGGCTCGCTCCACCTCGAGATGGACGAGAAGTACTGGGTCCGCGGTCCCCTCAAGACCGAGATCAAGGATTTGGTGCTGAAGGCGGCGGGCGTCGAGGTCGGCGCGAACGTGAAGCTCGAGAGCGCGCTTCGGTTCAACCCCAAGCAGAAGATCAACCACGTCGACGATTTCGTGTTCACGCTGCGGGACGCCGGCATGCGCGCCGGAGATCGCTCGGTCGAAAATTGGTGGATGAACGTCGTGAGCCGGCGCCTCAGCTTCTGGAACACGGAGCCGCCGCGCTTCGAAGGCACGCTGAGCGTTCGGGCCCGGGATCTCCAGCCGGTGCTCGAGGCGCTCGCCGAGCGCGACGTCATCTTGGACCTGATCCCCAAGTTCACGCACCTCACCGACTTTCGAGCCTCCGCGATGATCGAGCAGTCCGGACCGAAGCTGGACATCACGCTCGCCTCGGAGAGCGACGTCTGGGACGCCGCGGGCCGCGTGTACAAGAACGGAGACCAGACGCAATTCGCGGTCACGTTCGGCGGCCAGGCGGTCTCGCTCGGCATCGCGAAGAAGGGTGACGACCTCGACATTCAGCCCTTCGCAAAGACGACCTGGCTCAACGAGCGGTTGCGAGAGTTTCCACAACCCGAGCGCATGCGCGGGAAAAAACCCTGACGATCGCCATGTAGTGAAAGCTGCGCAGCGCTCGCGCGAGCGCGGTTCGGGATCGCAACTAGCCGCCGCCGAAGGTCGATGACAGAATCCCTGTCTGGAGCTCCGCGCATGAATCCCTTGCGTCTTGGCCTGGTTCTCGTTCCGTTCTTCGTCTTCACCGCGTGTGGCGGACAATCCCTCAGCGATTCCGGCGACGACGACGACGCCGGCACTGGCGGCACCGACGCGGGCCGTGGCGGCTCCGGTCGTGGAGGCGGCTCCGGGAGCACCGGCAAGGGCGCAACCGGCGGGACCGGACAGGCGGGAGACGGCGCGGGTGGAACCGGTCGGGCGGGAACCGGCGCAGGTGGAACCGGTCGGGCGGGAACCGGCGCGGGCGGTACGGCGCAAGCGGGCACCGGCCAGGGCGGAGACGGTTGCTGCCTCGCGTTTCCGGTCTGTCCCGACGGCGAGCGCCAGGTCGGATCCGTGGACGAGTGCACGCCGGGCGCGAGCTGCCACGAAGTCACGGTGTGTTGCTCCACGATCGTGTGTACGGGGGAAATCGCGCAGTGTGACGCCTACCCTGTCTGCGACGCGGGAGACACTCAGGTCAGCGGTGCGTGCCCTGCCGGTGGCTCCTGCTACACGCGCTCGCTCTGCGGCACGACCATCACGTGCCTCGACTCCGCCTGCGATCCTGCGACCGAGTACAACCGCGAGTACCTATTCGAGCCCGAGGCCTGCCTGCTCGCCGACTACGTCTGCACGACTCCGAACACGAAACCGTTCATGAACGACTGCGGCTGCGGTTGCGAGCAGGACTCCACCTGTCCGGCGCACCTCGGCTGCTACTACCTCGAAGGCGCCACCGACGCGCCACCCCCGAACGAGCGCGCGGCCCCCGCCACGGGCGGCACCGGGAGCGGCGTGGTCGCGGTGTGCAATCCCGAGGACGTCGCGCGCTGCCCGTACAGCGAACACTACTGACGGCCCCGCTCGGGCTGCACGAAAAACCCGAGGCCGCGCCAGCGAAGCGGAAACTCATTCGCCGCAGCGGAACTGTGCTCTAGTCGTGGTAGCGCCGCTCGCGGGAGCGCGCGGAGGAGCACTTCATGATGCGACTGGGTCGGAGCGTTTCAGGTCTCGCGTTGTTCGGTGCGTTCGCGCTCGTCGCGACGAGCTGCGGAGGCGACGACGAGGGCGGCGGTACGGGCACCGGAGGCGGCGCCGGTAAGGGCGCGGCGGGCTCGGGCGGCAAGGGCTCGGGCGGCAAGGGCTCGGGTGGACGCTCGGGATCCGGAAGCGGCGGAAGCGCGAACGGCGGGGAGCCGGGCGATGCCGGTAGAACCTCGAGTGGCGGCGCGGGCGGCGAGTCCGGAGGAGACGGCGGCGCTCGAGCTGGAGCGGGCGGCGAAGCAACGGACGTTCGCCTCACGGTTCGCGACGAGGCCAGCGAGACGATCGACGCGGAAGACGGTGGGACCCTGACGCTCGGACGCTTGAGCCTGGAGATTCCCCCGGACGCCCTCGAGGAAGACACGGAGATCACGATCAAGAGCTTCGAAGAGTCCGAAGCGATCTTCGTGCTCGAGCCGGACGGGCTCACGTTCGAGACGCCCATTCGCGCGCATTTCACGATTCCCGCGCCCGCGAACGACGACGACGGGGAGGTCTTGCTCGTGCTCGCCGAAACGGCTCCGCTCGGCGAGTGGTCGGAGCTCGCGAGCGACATCACGGTCGCGCCCGCCGGCGACGAGTACCGCGCGACGCTTTCGCTCGAACATTTCTCGTTCGTCCAGTTTTTCGAGACACGCGGATCGCTGCTCGACAAGAGTGACCTGCACAACGTGGAGGATCTGGTTCCCGACCCGATGGGCGACGTACCCGTCGGCACCGAGCTCGGCATCGTGCACGCCTACTACGCCCCGTCGGAAACCGACTTCACGTTCACCGCGCGCGAGAACCCGGGCTCCCCGTCGTCCGAGGTTTACGCCAACGAGTACGACGTGCACCTCGACTCCGTGAGCCTCTTGGCCACGCAGTCCTACGCGAACGGCGCCCTGGTCGCGCTTCCTCCCGGAGAGGAAGCCGTCGATGGCGCGCCCGTGGCGCTCACCAGAACGCCGGTGACCGCGACGCGCCTCTTTGCCTGCGAGCAGCAGGGATACGGGTCAGTCGCCGTGGAAGCGCAATTGAGCGCTCAGGCCGACATCCGACGAACGCGGGTCCATATCGAGTACGAAGAGAGCGTCTGGTACCGCTACACGCGCGGGCTCTCGCTCGAGCAAGAGGCGAACGTCGTCTTCAAGCCGCTCTTCTACATCGAGGACGGCCACCTGGTGGACTGCGTCGAAGGCCCCTCCGTGATCGGCGCGTTCCTGAGCACGGCGATGGCCACGGCGCTGCGCACGCGCTTCAAGGCCGCCTGGAAGGACTACTGCTACTTCCTGTCGGACGGCTCGTCGTGCCAATCCCCGAATCCCGAGCTCGCGATCACCAACGTCCTCGACCCTGTATTTCAGATCGGCACGAACGCCGCGGCTCGCATCGAGGCCGCTTTCCCGTGCGGCGAAGGCCCCGTCGGAACGACGCTGTGCGACCCTGCTGCAGGCGCCTTCGCTCCGGGAGAGTACGTATTCGTACTGGCCACCTTCGGCGGCGAAATCCCGACCGACGATCCCGCCGGCACGTTCCAGCACGCCTTCGTCTTCGACGCCGACGGCATCGCCTCGAACAACTACGTCCCGTCGTCGGAGTACCCGAAGGACTTCTTCCAGGGCACCGACAAGTGGTACCAAGTCTTCTACACGCCGGACGAGGGCTTCTCGCTGCGTGTCATCGACTCGCGCGTCAGCGTCTCGAACCCGGTCGCGACCGGCGCGCGCCTGATCGTCGCGGGCCGCGAATTCGCGGCGTTCATCCCGCGCGCCGAGCTCGACGGGACCGCGCCCGGCTTCCGCGTCACCACCTTCCGCCACGAAGGCGACTACGGCCTCTCCGGCGGCCCCTGGGACGCCTCGTATCACCCGCCCCTCGACGAACCGCTCATGCCCGCTGCGGCCGGCGAAACGATCGTGCTGCCCGAAGACTGACGCGCAGCGAAGTCGGTCACGCGCCGAGAGCGAACGTTGCGGTGGCATCCGCGCGCGCTCTCGGTGCTTCGCCGCGGGGGCTCTCAAGGATTCGGGGGGAGCTGGCGACGCGCCGTACCGCCCGTTGCCGTCGCCGCGCGACATTCGACGACGGCGCGATCGATGGCGCCCCACGACTCGACCAGCGTCGCTCCTTGGACTTCGCCGTCGAGCGCGGAGGCGCCCGCACCCCCTACCCAGAGGCGCACGTTCGCGTCGAGCGCCGAGCGCAATGCTCGCAAATCCTTCTTCACGCGTTCACTCTGGCCGCCGGCGGTGATGCCGATGCCCACGGCGTCGACGCGCAAGCGGCGAGCGCTGTCGGCGATTTGTTGCGGAGGGGTCGGGCCGCCGAGCAGCCGCGGTTTCGCTCCGGCCACCACGAGGTACAGGGCGACCATGTCGAGGGCGAGCGTGTGGAACTCGCCCGGGAGCGTGGCAAGGAGCACGAGCGGTGATGCGTGGATGTCCTGGTAACCGGCGAGCATCTGTCGCATCTGCGTGACCAGACACTCGGTGGCGAGGTGCTCCTGCTGGATCGAGATCCGACCTTCGGCCCAGTCACGCCCCACGCTCAGGGCCAGCGGATGGACGATATCGGTCACGAAACGCCGGGGGCCGAGCGCTGCGGCGCCCTGTCGCAGCGCATTTTCGAGCTCGCTGATTCGATCGCCCGCCACGAGCAGCATGAGCTCCGGCACCGCGGAGGTCAGAGTGTCGAACGCTGGGCCGTCGTGCCGATTCCCGGTAGCTGCGGCGAGCGTCTCGAGCTCGTGCACCTCCTTCCCCACGACGTCACCGACGCGATAACCGCGATCCAGAAGGCGCTTGATCGCGAGCAGCCGCGCTATGTCGGCGTTGGAGTAAAGTCGCCGGTTGCTGCCCTCGCGCCGCCCCGGTCGCGGGAAGCCGTAGCGGCGCTCCCACGCGCGCAGGGTTCCCATCTCCAGGCCCGTGCGCTCCGCGACCACCTTGATCGTGTGGCCGTCCCTCGCGGCAAAAGGCTCGGGCGGTGCCATGGAACGGCGGTGCGCTCGATCGGACCTCACCGGACGATAGTAGCACAATAACTGTACAGATCCGCGAGCTCCGCGGACACGCAGGGTGTCCCTCGGCACCTGCAGCGCGGCGTTGACGCCAAAATCAGCAGAATTTTGAGCTGTTAGACCGGCGTGCCGGCGGCGCGACCCCGGGCCTCTTGACGCTCATTACTTATACATTATCTATACAAGCCCATGACGGTATCTGTGCAGCGGCCGAGCGGGGTGGACCCCGGCTTCACGATCGAAGTCTTTTTCGATGGCGCCTGTCCGCTCTGTGCGCGTGAGGTCGCGAT
>DASXWF010000710.1:0-4447 GCA_036503835.1 Polyangiaceae bacterium
CCAACCTTCGGCTTGGAAATTCCTTGAGAGCGGAGGTAGTCCTCTACCAGGCGTCGCTGCCTGGTAACCCACTTCTCGAAGTCGTCGTCGTCCACGCTGCCCTGCCTGGGTTTCCTCGCACGTGCGCGGGTGAGCGTACCATCTAGGGAAGGGGTGGCGGGACTTGGTTAGAATGACCCCAATGACAGCGAAGAGAGCTTGTGTCGTGAGCCTGCTCTCACTCTCCGGAGTCTCTGCGCTCGACGGCTGCGGCTCCTGGTCTGGGCCCGCGCCGATAGCCGGAAGCTCTGGCAACCCTGCTGGCAAGGGTGGTGCTGGAGGCTCCGGTGGAACAGGCGCTTCAGGGAAGGGTGGGGTGAACGGGAAGTCGGGATCTTCCGGAGTAGCGGGGTCGATCGCCGGAGGGAAGGGAGGGAGCTCGGGGAGTGATCCGTCCGCAGGTCAGGCAGGTGCGTCGGGCGGATCCTCTGGCGCTTCAGGTGAAGGCGGCGCGGGGGGCGCAGAATGCAGAGATGTCGTCGGGTACGCAGTCGATGTCGATGACTGGTGCTTCGATCGATCGGGTTCCGGCACCGTAGTGGGCTGCACTTCTCGTTCTACGTGCCCCGATGCCTTCCTGTGTGGACAGCGGCCAACGGATGACGTCCCGTTCGTCTTCAACGGGTGCAGGCCCGATGGTTGGGAAGAGTGTGAGAACCAGGACGATGTTGTCGACTGTGAGGGCGGCGCTGGCGGGCAAGGCGGCGCTTCACAAGGCGGTGCATCACAGGGTGGTGCAGGCGCCGCCGGATAGTGTTCGTCAGCTGCGCGGCGTTCGCCCCTTGTCGAGCAGCGCCGCGAACGGATTGTTGGAAAACTTGTTCTGCGGCGCCGCCGGCTTTCCGGCAGGCGCGGCGGGACGCCGCCCGTCGCGCGGTGGAGCCGGGTTCGGACGCGGTTTCTCCGCCGTCTGCGGCGCCGCGCCCCGGCGCGCGGTCAGCGAGATGCGGCGGCGCTCGAGGTCTACCTCGAGCACGCGCACCTGGATGCGGTCGCCGACTTTCACCACGTCGTGAGGGTTCGAGACGAAACGATCGGCGAGCTGCGAGATGTGGACCAGGCCGTCCTGGTGCACGCCGACGTCGACGAAGGCACCGAAGGCGGTGATGTTGGTGACGACGCCCTCGAGTTCCATGCCCTGCTTGAGATCGCCGAGCTCGCGGACGTCGTCGCGGAATTTCGGCGGTTCGAAGCTCTTGCGCGGGTCGCGGCCGGGCTTGTCGAGCTCGCCGAGGATGTCCTTGAGCGTGAATTCGCCGACGTCGCCCGACTGGTAGCGGGTGAGATCGATGCGGCGCAGGAGCGCGGAGTTGCCGATCACGGACGCGAGGGGCACGCCGAGATCGGCCGCCATTGTTTCGACGAGGGCGTAGCGCTCCGGGTGCACGGCGCTGGCGTCGAGCGGATGCTCGCCGTCGCGCAGGCGCAGAAAGCCCGCGGCCTGCTCGAAGGTGCGCGGGCCGAGCCCGCTCACGTCGAGGAGGGCCTTGCGCGAGCGGAAGGCGCCCTGCGCGTTGCGGTGGGCGACGATCTTCTTGGCTAGCGTGAGGCCGATGCCCGCCACGCGGGAGAGGAGCCACGCGCTCGCGGTGTTGAGCTCGACGCCGACGCTGTTGACGCAGCTTTCGACGACCTCGTCGAGCTTCTGCCCGAGCGCCGCCTGAGACACGTCGTGCTGGTATTGCCCGACGCCGATGCTCTTCGGATCGACCTTCACGAGCTCCGCGAGCGGGTCCTGTAAGCGCCGCGCGATGCTGATCGCGCCGCGCACGGTCAGATCGAGGTCGGGGAATTCGTCGCGCGCGACGTCGCTCGCCGAGTAGACGCTCGCGCCCGCCTCGTTCACGGACACGCAGAAGGTCTCCGTCAGGCCCTCGGCCGCGAGGATCTCGCGCACGAACGCCTCGGTCTCGCGCCCGTGCGTGCCATTGCCGACGGCCACCGCGCGCGGCGTGTGCTGCTTGCAAAGCTTGCGCAACGTGTCGCGCGCCTTCTCCAGCGCGCCGTCACCCTGCACGAGGTAGATGGTCTCGTGCGCGACGAGCTTGCCGGTCTCGTCGACCACGGCGCATTTGCAGCCCGTGCGCTGCCCCGGGTCGATGCCGAGCACGGTCTTTCCTCCGAGGGGCGCCGCGAGCAAGAGTTCGCGCAAATTCTGAGCGAAGACGCGGATCGCCTCGTTGTCCGAGCGCAGCTTGAGCTCGATGCGAACGTCGACCGTGACGCTCGGCGCGACGATGCGATCGATCGCGTCTTCCACCACTTTCTCGAGCTCGCCTCGGAACGGCGAATCCTTCTTCAGCGGGATGCGCGCGGCCCCGTAGGCAAAGTGCGGCTCGAGCGCGAGGTTCAACGCGGACTTCAGCACGCCTTCTTCCTCGCCGCGCCGGATCGCCAGGAAGCGATGCGACGGCACCTTGGCGATCGGCTCGGCGAAGTCCGCGTACATGTCGAACTTCGTCGTCTTCTCGGCGTGCTCCTTGCGCTTCTGCACCTCGATCACCCCCTCCTGGAGGTAGGCGTCGCGCACGCGCTTGCGCAGATCCGCGTCCTCGGCGAGGCGCTCCGCGCAGATATCCCGGGCCCCCGCGAGCGCCGCCGCCACGTCCGGCACTTCCTTTTGCGCGTCCACGAACGAGGCCGCCAGCGCCTCCGCCGAGGCGCCGGGCGCCTGAGCCCAGAGCGCCTCCGCCAGCGGGCCGAGCCCGCGCTCGAGCGCAATGATCGCGCGGGTCCGGCGCTTCGGCTTGAACGGCAGGTAGAGATCCTCGAGCTCCGCCTTGGTCGTGGCGGCGCGGATCTTCGCGGCCAGCTCCGGCACGAGCTTGCCCTGCTTCTCGATCTCCGCGAGCACGCTCGAGCGCCGTGCCTCGAGCTCGGTCACGTATTCGAAGCGCTCGCCGATGGTGCGGATCTGCACTTCATCGAGGTTCCCGGTCGCTTCCTTGCGGTAGCGCGCGATGAATGGCACCGTCGCGCCTTCCGCCATCAGCCGCATGACCGCGGCGATCCCGGCCGGCGGCAGACCGAGCTCGGCCACGAGCACGGGCAGGGGATCGAAGGGCGCTGGGGCGACCGCAGGAACGGCTCGGTCCGAAGGGCTACTCATAGCGCCGAGATATCAGAAGAAAAACATGCGGGCGAGGCGCGACTTGCACTGGTACCAGTGCTTGCCCTTCTTTTCGAACGGTTCGCCCCGGGCGGCGCGTTCCGAGAGAGGGCTGACGGACTCGAACGCCGGAACTTGCTCGTCCGGGATGCGGACGCAGACGGGCATGAACAGCGATCCGACCAAAGCGGCGGCGAGTGCGAGCAGGACTCCCACCACGATGCGGCCGACCTTTCTTCGCGGTCGAAAGGCTTTCAGCGACGGCGAGCCCTGGTCCGGATCCATCCGAACCAGGGCTTAGCACGCCGTGCTCGACGCACGGGGCCGCGCTCGTCGTGCCGAGACCCGCCGCCTCAGTCCGCCACGGTGAACGTGCCCGCGAGCACCAGGTCCTCGCTCGCCGCGCTCGGACCTACGAGGAGCGAATACGTCCCCGCATCGACCACCCAGCGGCCCGACTCGCCGCCCTCCCAGTGGCGGAGGTCCTGAATTCGCACGGGAAGGCGCACGGTGCGCGTCTCGCCGGGCGAGAGCGACACGCGCTCGAAGCTCTTGAGCTCTTTGACCGAGCGTTGCCCCGTCCCCGAACTCTCCGGACCGGCTACGAAGAGGAACGCAACTTCGTCGCCGCGAACAGCGCCCGTGTTCGTCACGTCCACCGTGACTTCGAGCACGGCGCTGCTCGAAACTTCCGCGCAGGGCACGACCGGGTTCGAGTACGCGAACGTCGTGTAGCTCAAGCCGTGGCCGAACGGGAACACGAGCTCCGGTTCTCCTCCGCTGACCGCGCGGCGATCGTAGTAGCGATACCCCACGAAGTAGCTCATGCTCGTCGCGTTCGGCTGATCCTTGAACGCCGGGAGTGAGTTCTGCGCAGGCCAAACGATCGGCAGCTTGCCGCCGAAGTTCGCGTCCCCGAAGAGCAGCTTGCCGAGCGCGGCGCCGCCGCGCATCCCGCCGTAGCCGGCCCAGACCGTGGCCTGCTTCTGGTTCGGGTGGGTGAGCCAGGGCGTATTTACGATCGAGCCCGACTGGACGACGATCACCGTCGGCTTGTCGAGCATGAGCACGTCGTTCACGAGCTGCGCCTGGGACCCGGGAAGGTCGAGGCTGGCGCGATCGCCGCCCGAGGGAATGGTGTACTCCTCCCCTTCGTCGCCCGGCGTGAACCCCACCATCACGACGACGAATTCCGAGCTCTCGGCCTCCGGAGCACTGGTGCCCGACGTGAGACCGACGACGCCGTGATCGTAGGCGACCTGCGCGATACCCGTGAAGGGGCCGCTCGACTGGGCCGGG
>DASXWF010000711.1:0-13515 GCA_036503835.1 Polyangiaceae bacterium
CGGGCTGCGTGGAAAAGCCTATGCTCGGCCCCTGTGCAAACAACATGGTGCGAAACGCTGCAAGACCCGTTCCGCGACGGTTCGACCTGTCACCCCGCGAATAGGCCGAATTCCGGCCCCTCCGTAGCGGGGCCTCTCCCGCCATTTCGCCACGGGCGGGGCGAGCCGCCACGCCTACATTGTCACCTGAGCGGCTCCGCGCCAGGTCGCTTAGGGGTGCGTTCCTGGTGAAGGACGGAGCCGCTCCCAGCACTGACCGGTGTCCACTTCCCTTCGTCGAAGGTGTCCTCGTTGAAAACAATCCCCGCTCGCACGGGCTTCACTTCCTTTCTCAGGATGGCGCCGGCCGTCCTGCTCGGAACCATCGCGCTGGTCGTGGTCGCTGCGCCGGCGCAGGCCGGGGCAGCCGCTGAGCCACGCGAGCAGGCGGAGGTCGAGATCCTCGCGCTCGCTGCCTTCGGCGCGGGAGGCAGCGTCGATGACGATCCCACGAACCGCTATGGCCTGGGCTTCGGGGCCCGGGCGGGCGTGACGCTGCGGCGGCCGCGGCTCTACCTCGGCGGCTCGCTCGTGCGCTTTCTCGGAGAGGAGAGCGGTACGGGGAAGCACTACACCGCGACCCTCGATTTTCACGCCGGCTACGATCTGCGCCTCGTGCACGAGCTTCTGCTGATCCGTCCCGAGCTCGCGCTCGGCGTCGCGCAGGCCGTGACGATCCAGTCGGACAACGCGGGCTATCCCCTCGCGCCGCACGTCGCGCCGGGGTTGCTCGCGGGGGTGCGCCTGAACCCGCTGCTCGTCTTCGCAGAAATCCGCGGCGACTTCGTGATTGGCAGCGACTGGTCGAACTCGTTCACGACGCTGTTGGGCGCGGGCGTGATCTTCTGAGCGGGACCCGTCACGCCGTCAGCGGCGACGGCGGGTGCGGGCCTCTCGAGCGATCAGCGCCGCGAGCCCCCGCTCGAGGTGATTCCACACCTTCTCGACGCGCGGCTTCCGGCGCACGGCTTCGTGCGCGGTCAGGTACACGGGCAGCGACGGCAAGTCGAGCGCGAGGGGGACTTCGACCAGCATGGGGTCGACGAGTCCGACGGAGAGTTGTCCGAAGCCGATCCCGCACCCGGCCCGCACGAGCTCCCAGTGCGCAGCAGGCGGGTCGCAGCGGACCTTGAACCACTCGCGATCCACCGGATATCCGGCCGCGCGGAAGCCCTCGAGGAGCGCCGTGCCGCGATCCATTCCCACGATGTCGTGCGCGAGCAAGTCCTCGGGCTTCTTCGGAAGGCCGCGCCGTTTCGCGTAGCTCTTGGCCGCGAACACCCCGAGCCGGAGCTCGCCGAGAAGGCGGGTGACCAGGTCGAGCTGCTTCGGCCGATACATGCGAACGGCGATGTCCGCTTCGCGAAAATGCAAATTCGAGCTGTCGTCGTTCGGGTCGAGCTCGATGCTGATGAGCGGCTCCGCGCTGCGCAGGCGCGCGATGATGGGTGGGAGGTGATGCGTCGCCGTCACCACGCTCGAGGTGACGCGCACCGTGCCGTCGAGAGACTCTTCCTTGCCCGTCGCGGCGAGCTCGAGGTCGCGAACGGCGCGCTCGATCGCGCGCGCCGAAGGCAGCAGCGTCTCACCGATTTCGGTGAGCGAAAGGCCCCGATCGCGACGGCGAAACAGCTCCACACCGAGCTCCGCCTCGAGCGCGCGGATCTGGCGGCCGGCGGTGGGCTGACTCGTGCCGAGCGCACGCGCCGCAGCGGAGAGACTGCCGAGCTCGGCCACCGCGAGGAACGTGCGCACGAGCGACCAATCGAGCGTGGAAAGCGCGCCAGCCATTCAAGAGTGAATAACGGATCTGCGTTCATAGACAATTGTTGAGGCGGTCTCCGGCGCCCATATTCCATCCAGCCACTCCAACAGGGCCGGAGACCATGACGAAAACCGTATTGATTTTAGGAGCTTCCGGGAAGATCGGACGGCAGTCGGCGGCGGCCTTCGCGCGTGGCGGATGGTCCGTGAGGAAGCACGACCGGCTCCGCGGCAACCTGCTGGAGGACGCGCGGGGGGCGGACGTGATCGTGAACGGTTGGAACCCGCCGGGCTATCACGACTGGGCGCGCATCATCCCCGCCATCACGCGCGACGTGATCGTGGCCGCCGAAGCGAGCGGCGCGACCGTCATCGTTCCAGGCAACGTCTACAACTTCGGTGACCAAGGCGGAGAGTGGTCGGAGTCCACGCCGCAACGGCCGAACACGAAGAAGGGCCGCATCCGCGTCGAGATGGAGCAGGCCTACGCCGCGTCGCGCGCGCGCACCGTCGTGCTGCGGGGCGGCAACTTCATCGATCCGGGCGCGCAGGACGACGTGATGAAGCTCGTGTTTCTGCGCGACATCCGCCGCGACAAGCTCATGATCGCGGGCGATCCCGAGGCGATGCAGGCCTACTGCTACGTCCCGGACTGGGCGACCGCGGCCGTCGCGCTCGCGGAGAAGCGAGCGGAGCTCGCGGCGTTCGAAGACATCCCGTTTCCGGGCCACGCCTTCACCGCCGAAGAGCTGAGGCAGCGGGTGAGCGTCCTGCTCGGACGCCCGATCACGTTCTCGCGACTGCCGTGGTGGTTCTTCACTCTGGTTTCGCCGTTCTGGGAGCTCGCCCGCGAGATGCGCGAGATGCGCTACCTCTGGAGCACCTCGCACACCCTCTCCGGGGCGAAGCTCGCGCGCCTTCTGCCCGATTTTCGCCCTACCTCGCTCGAGGACGTGCTGGTCGCAGCGCTAAAACCCGAGCTTCGGCACGGCGCCGTGGGAGCGCACCAGGCGTCGCTCGTGTGAGGACCGGCGGCTACGGCACCGTACCGTCGACCATCGACTGCAGCGCGGCGGTGAGCTCGGCGACGAGGCCGTCCGGGTTCGCGCTCGTGTAGAAGCGCGCGTCGCCTCCGCCGCCCACCCCGGCGTACGACGCCGAGATTTCGAAGTTCGGGTTGCACGGCGCGAACAGGTACTCCTCGCTCGGAGGTTCGACGGCCAGTCCGGCACCGGCGTTCGCGATGTCCTGGAGGTGATCGTTACCGCAGCGCGCGTAGGTCGGGCAGCTGCTGATGCCGGCGGCAAGGTCGCCGAGGCCCACGACGACGGTGCGGATGCCCGCGGCGCGCGCGTCCTGGGTGGCCTTGATCAGGTTGTCCTGGCCGCACTGCGGGTCGAGCACGGTGCATGTGTTCGGCTCGCCGTCGGTCACGAGCAGGATGTATTTGCGGGTGCCTTCGGAGGCTTCGACGGCCGCGAGCGCGTCGGTCGCGCGGCGCAGCGCGTGGCCAGTCGGGGTTTCCCACTTCACCATGACGTTCCAGGTCGCTGCCACGCCGTCGAGCGCTTCCTGGATTGCGGTCGTGCCCATCGTGGAGAAATCGACGCCGGTGATCGTGGCGCAGGCGGGGTCGTCCTCGCTGGTGGCGACGAGCATGTCGCTGCCCTGGAAGAGCGCGAGGCCGAGCTCGAGCTTGCCTTCGAATGCTTCGAGCGTGCCGCTCGTGATGAGCGCCTCGTACGCCTGCGCCCAGCCCTGATTTTCGAACATGCTCGACGAACCGTCGAGGAGGAGCTCCACGACGGGTGTCCCGCCCATCGGCGGATTGCCGCTCGTGCCGCCGTCGCCGCCGCTGACGAGACCGGTGCCGCCGTCCGCGCCGCCGCCCGTGCCGCCGCTGCCGGGGGTGGATTCACCGCCGCTGCCTTCGCCGCCCTGGTTGGTGTCGCCGCCGGTGGCGCCCGAGCCGGTACCGGCCGTCGGGTCCGAGCCGCCGGTGGCGCCGGAGCTCGTCGTCCCGCCTTCGGCCGAGGTGCCGCCCGTTCCACCAGCCGTGCTCGACGAGCCGCCGGTACCACCACTCGCCGGAGCGTTGCCGCTGCCGCCGCTCGTCGTGACGCCCTCGCCTCCCTCGCCGGCGTCCGAGTCGCCGCGCCGGTTCTTCTTCGACTCCGAGCAGGCAAAGGCGAGGATCAGCAGCAAGGGTAAGTACGTTTTCATGAAGGAGCTCGAGCGTAGCGTGCGCCGCGGCGGGCGGCTATCGTGAGCGCCCGCTCGTGAACGCTTTGCTTCGTCGCGATTTCCTGCGCACCGTCGTCGCCGTCGCCGGCCCGGTGGTGGTGGGTTGTGGCGACGGCGAGGCGGGCGACACCGCGTCGCCGGAGTACTTCCCGCAGTCGGTGGCTTCGGGGGACCCGCGGCCCTCGAGCGTGGTGCTCTGGACGCGGGTCGTGGATGCGGAAGCGAGCGGCTCGGACTTGCTCGTGGAGCTCGAGGTGGCGCTCGACCCCGAGTTCGAGCAGCGCGTCGAGCTCGGCGGCGGGCTCGTGCTGGCGATGGCGGCGCAGCCGGCGTCGGACGGCGCGCTGAAGGTGCGCGTCGAAAATCTCGAGCCGGCGACGACCTACTACTACCGCTTCGCGTACTCGCGCGACGGCGAGCGCCATGTTTCGCGAACCGGGAGGACGCGCACCGCGCCCGATCCCGAGAGCGACGCCGTCGTGCGCTTCGCGGTGGTGTCGTGCCAGGACTACGCCGGTCACTACTACCACGTGCTCCGTCACGCGGCCTCGCAGCCGCTCGACTTCTTCGTTCACCTCGGCGACTACGTCTACGAAACGACCTCGGACCCGTCGTTTCAGAGCCCGACGCCCGAACGCGACGTGAGGTTCGGCGATCCCGACGCCGCGATCCCGCGCGGCAGCGGCCTCGCGGCGCGTTCTCTCGACAACTACCGCGATCTCTACCGCACCTATCGCAGCGATCCCGACCTCCAGCGCCTGCACGAGCTCTTCCCGATGATCGCGGTCTCGGACGACCACGAGTTTTCGAACGACTGCCACGGCGCGCACGCGACCTACAGCGAGGGCCGCGAGAACGAAGAGGATCTCGAGCGGCGCGCGAACTCCGATCGAGCCTGGTTCGAGTTCATGCCGGTCGACTACGCGGAGGCTCCGGCACGCGCGCTCGACGCGTCCGAGGCGTTCCCGGAGGATTTTCGCATCTACCGGAGCTTCGTGTTCGGGAAGCACCTCGAGCTCGTGCTCACGGACCTGCGGCGCTACCGGCCCGATCATCTCGTGCCCGAGGACGCTTTCCCGGGCGCCGTATTCCTCGGCGAAGGCGAAGCCGAGGAGCTGCTCGGCGAGCTTCCGGAGGACGCGGTCGCGTATCTCGACGTCGATGCGGACGAAAACGCCGATCTGCGCGAAGCGCTGCGCGCTGCGGGCGCCATCCTCGAGTTCAATCCGGAGCGCATCGCGGGCCTGCTCTCGGTTCCCTGGATCAACTCCGTGTTCGCGGCGACGGGCGGCGAAGCGCTGGACGAGAGCGCTTCCGACTACGAGCGCGGCTACGCCTACCACCAGCTCTTGAAGACGGCGGAATTCTCCTCGCAGGGAGCGCGCTACCTGGTCTCCGAGCGGCCGTTCCGCGCGCTCGCTCGAAAGAAGCTCGTCGAGAGCGACGGGGCGAGCGAGCGCCTGATGGGCGACGCGCAGCGCGCCTGGTTTCTCGAGACGCTCCGGAGCTCGACCCGCACCTGGAAGGTGTGGGGCAACGAATACACGCTGATGCAGCGGGTGATCGACCTGCGCGAAGTGACGATCGCCCCGCCGGAGTTCCAGGTGCGAATCGTGCTCGACGCGGACGACTGGGACGGCGCGCCGAACGAGCGCGACCAGCTCCTCGCCGAGCTCGAGGACGTTCCGGGCGTCGTGGCGTTCACGGGCGATCTGCACGCGTTCTTCGCGGGCACTCCGTACGCGGCGGACGACGAGGCCGCTCGCATCGTGGAGTTCGTGACCGGAAGCGTCTCTTCGACCACCTGGCTGCACGCGATCGAGCGCACGGTCGAGAACGACCCCACGATCCCACCCGAAGCCGCGCTCATCGCTCAGCTCGTCGGAAGCCTGCTGGTGGACGACGACACGCGCCCGAATCCGCACATCGGCTGGCTCGATCTCGAGCGCAACGGCTACGCCGTGGCCGCGGCGGGCCCGGACGCGCTCGAGGTCACGCTGTTCACCATCGCCGACACCGACGTTCAGAAGCCGCCCGCAGCGCTCTCCCAGCCGCTCGACGCGCTGTTCCGCGCCGAAGAGTTTCGCGTCCCGCCGGGCGGGCGCGAGCTCGAACGCAAGATCCTCGACACCTGGCGGCGCTGGGATCGCAATTCCCTGAAGTGGGTGTAGCGGTTTCCGCTCGCCGCCGACGCGCCTGACCGAGACATGAGCTCCGCCCCGATCGCCAGCGCTCCCGTCCCGCGCCTCGAGCTCGCCGCCGTCGGGAAATCCTTCGGTGCGACGCGCGCGCTGTCGCGCGTGTCGCTCGCGGTCGCGCCGGGCGAAGTGCACGTGCTCGCGGGGGAGAACGGCGCCGGCAAGAGCACGCTGATCAAGATCGTCTCCGGCGTTTACCAGGACTTCGAGGGGGAGCTCCGGGTCGACGGGCGGAGCGAGCGCTTCGCGAGCCCGGCCGAGGCGCGCCGGCGCGGCATCGCGACGATTCACCAGGAACTGTCGCTGCTGCCGGCGCTCAGCGTCGCCGACAACTTCTCGCTCGCCGAGCGCGCGCCGTTCTTCGGGGGCCTGGACCGCGGCGCAACACGCGCGCGCGCGCGGGTGGCCCTCGCGTCGCTCGAGCTCGAGCTCGAGCCCGACGTGCTCGTCGAGCGGCTGTCGCTGGCGGAGCGGCAGCTCGTCGAGATCGCGCGCGCGCTCGACGAAAAGGCGCGGGTGCTCGTGATGGATGAGCCGACGAGCGCGCTTTCCGAGCCCGAAGCAAGGCGCCTGTTCGCGGTCGTGAAGCGCCTGCGCGAGGGGGGCACCAGCGTTCTCTACATTTCGCACCGCATGGACGAAATCTACGAGCTCGGCGAGCGCATCACGGTGCTGCGCGACGGCGCGGCGGTGCTCGAGGCGGCGCTTTCGGACCTCTCGCGCGACGCGCTCGTGAGCGCGATGCTCGGCTCCCGTCCGGCGCCGGGCTCCGGTCTTTCCGCCTCGCGCGTCGGTCCGCGGAGGCTCGCGGTGCGGAACCTCTCCACGCGCACGTCGCCCCGCCTTCTCGGCGTCGATTTCGAGCTCGCGCGCGGTGAAATCCTCGGCCTCGCCGGCGTGCGCGGCTCGGGCGCGAGCGAGGTGCTGCACGCCCTGTTCGGCAACGTCCCCGGCGCGACGGGCGCCGTGGAGCTCGACGCCGCGCCGCTCGCCCTGGTCTCGCCCGCCGCGGCGTTCGAGCAGGGCGTCGCGCTCGTGGCGAGCGATCGCGGGCTCAGCGTGCTCGCGAATCTCCGCGTCTTCGAGAACGCGACGCTCTCGAGCCTCGCCGAGTGGTCGCCCGGTCTGGTCCTCGACGAGCGGCGCGAGCGCGCGGCGGCGGAGCCGGAGCTCGCCCGCTTGCGCGTGAAAGCGCCCTCGCTCGGCGCGCCCGCCGCCGCGCTCTCCGGCGGCAATCAGCAGAAGGTCGCGCTCGCCCGCTGTCTGCTCAAGAAGCCACGCGTGCTCTTGCTCGACGATCCGACGCGCGGCGTCGATCTCGGCGCCAAGGCCGACGTGTACGCGCTCTTGCGCTCGCTCGCGGCCGAGGGCACGAGCCTCCTCGTCCACAGCTCCGAGCTCGAGGAGTTGGTCGCGCTCTGCGATCGCGTGCTCGTCCTCGTGCGCGGCCGTGTCGCGGCAACGCTGGCGCGCGGGGAGCTCGAGACTCACCGCCTGCTCGAGCTCGTGATGGGAGCGGCGGCATGATGCGGGCCGCGCTCGAACGACCCGCCGTGCGCGCGCTCCTGCCGCTCTTCGCGGTGCTTTTGCTCGGCTGCCTGTTCAACGGCAACGGTGCGTTCTTCGAATGGCAGACGCACCGCGCGCTCCTTCGTGAAATCGCCGTCGTGGGAACGCTCGCGTGCGGGATGACCGTCGTCATCATCAGCGGCGGCATCGATCTCGCCGTGGGCAGCGTGCTCGCGGTTTCGGCCGTCAGCTTCGCGCTGCTGGTGCTGCACCAGGGAGCCTCGGCGCTGCTGGCGCTCCCCGTCGTCTTGCTGGGCGGCGCTGCGGCCGGGGCGCTCTCGGGTTCGTTGGTCGCGCGCGCCCGCATCCAACCGTTCATCGTGACGCTGGCGATGATGGTGTTCGCCCGCGGGCTGGCGAAGGAGCTCTCCGGCGGCCAGAAGATTTCGAGCTACTTCCAGGCGGCCGACGGAAAGTTCGTGAGCGTGCCGTTGCCGCCCGTGTTTCGTGCCCTCGATCAGCGCGTGCTCGGCGACTCGATTTCGGTGGTCACGCTGATTTTCCTGGGTTCGCTGCTCGTCGCGTACGTCGTGCTCGAGCGCCTGCGCGTCGGTCGCTACCTTTACGCCGTCGGCGGTAATTTCGAGGCAGCTCGCCTTTCCGGGGTGCCGGTGCGGGCGACGCTCGTGTTCGCCTACGCGCTCTCCGGGCTCTTTGCCGCCCTCGCGGGCATCTGCCAGGCGGCGCAGGAGACGCACGGCGATCCGGAGACCGGCGCGGGCTACGAGCTCGACGCCATCGCCATGGTCGTGCTCGGCGGCACCAGTCTCGCAGGTGGGCGCGGTGGAATCGGTCTCACCCTCGTCGGCACACTCACCCTCGGGTATCTCCAGAAAGTTCTCAGCCTGAACGCCTACAGCACCGAAGCCCGCTTGATGCTGACCGGGGCGATTCTGATCGTTGCGGTCCTATTTCAGCGCCGCCTCGGCCGGTCCGCGCGCGACTGAAACCCATTCTATCGACGGGCTCGCCCCGCGGCCCCTCCGCGACTAGGCTCCCCTCCCGAGAGATGGCGTTTACCGTCGAATGTGCCGCGTGTGAGAAGCGCATGTTCGTCCCGGACGAGCTTTACGAGAAGCGCGTGCGCGGGCGGGTGGCGTTGCTCGCCTGCCGCGGCTGTCCGGTGAAGATCCGTCTCGACGGAACCGGCCCGGAGCCGCGCGTCAGCGGCGGGACCGTGATCCCGGAGGACGGACCCGCCAGCGCGGGCAGGAACGCCGGCGATCGCCCGAGCGAGCCGATCTCGGGCCGCGAGCCGATCGTGCGCATCGGCCGCTACGCGCTGTTCGACCAGTTCGCCATCGGCGGTATGGCGACGGTGCACTTCGGTCGCCTCGACGGCGCCGGTGGCTTCTCGCGCGTGGTCGCGATCAAGCGCCTGTTGCCGCACCTCGTGCAGAACGAAGATTTCACGCAAATGCTCTTGAAGGAGGCGCGTCTGGCGGCGCGCGTCCGCCACCCGAACGTCGTACCGACGCTCGACGTCGTCGCCTCCAAGGGCGACGTGCTGCTCGTGCTCGAGTACGTCCACGGCGAATCCCTGAGCACCCTCTGTCGGACCCAGGCTAAGGACAAGCGCGCGCACATCCCGGTCGACGTGGCGATCGGCGTGATGCAGGGCGTGCTCCAGGGCCTCGAGGCCGTGCACGACGCGACCGACGAGAAAGGCCGCCCGCTCGGGCTCGTGCACCGCGACATCTCGCCGCCCAACGTGATCGTCGGCAGCGACGGCATGACGCGCGTGCTCGATTTCGGCATCGCCAAGGCGCTGGAGCACATCGAGGAGTCCAAGCCGAACCGCGTGAAGGGCAAGAGCGGCTACATGTCGCCCGAACAGATCCGCGGCGAGCGCCTGACGCAGCGTTCGGACGTGTTCTCGGCGGGGATCATCCTGTGGGAGCTGCTCGCGACGCGCCGGCTCTTCACCGCCGATCACGAGACCGAGCGCATGCAGAAGATCCTCGACGGCAACTACAAGAGTCCGACGTTCCACCGTCCGGACCTGCCGTCGGTGCTCGACGACGTCGTGATGCGCGCGCTCGACCTCGACCCCGAGAAACGCTACGAAAACCCGCGCGATTTCGCGGCGGCGCTCGAGGGGGCCGCGCCCGGCGCGTCGACGCGGCGCGTCTCCGAGTGGGTGAACGATCTCGCCGGAGAGGCGCTCGCCGGGCGGGCGCGCATGGTCGCCCAGGTCGACAACTGGGTCGACGGCGAGGGCGATCTGCCGCTCAACTCGACGCCGTTCGCCGCCGAGGCGGCGGTGATCCTGACGGCGCCGCCCCCGGCCGCAGAATCGGTGCCGCCCGACCAGCGGCGGCGCGCCTCGGATCGCGCTCCGACCCCGGCGCCACCGGGCGTCGCTCCGGCGACGGCCACGGGAGCCGCATTCTCGCTGGCGAAGGCCGACGACGATCCGTTCCGCTCCGGCGGCGGGAACTGGCGCTGGGTCATGTCCCTCGTCTTCATCGTGGCGGCGGGCGTGGTCGGCTACCTCGCGTTTCGCTGAGCAGCAGCTCGATCTTCGGGCAGAGTTCGCACGCTCCGCCGGCCGCCATGCTTTCCGTCGCGCTCTTCTTCCCGCTCGCCGCGACGAGCTCCATCGTCGCCATCGAGGGCGACGTGGACTGCCCTGGTGCGGAGGCCGTGAGCGCGGAGCTCGCGCGCATCCTGCCACCGCCGAGCACGGAGCTCGGCGATCGCGCTTCGGTTTCGCGTCGTGAAGAGTTCCTGCACGTCACGCTCAGAACCAAGGAGGACCTGCTCGTGGGCGAGCGCGAGGTGGCGGCGGAAGGCACCTGCGAGGAACAGGCGCGGGCGGTCGCGGTCATCCTCGCGGCCTGGCTCACCGACGTACATCCCGAGTTCCGGACCCCGCTTCCTCCCGCTGAGCCGGCCGCGCCCGAATCGCCGCCACCGCCACCCGTCGCTCCAGCGCCCCCCCCACCTCCCGCCGTTCTCAAGGCACCCCCCGCGCCGCCGTCGAAGCCGGCGCGGCTCTGGCGTTGGTCCGCCGGCGCCGGCGCGGGCCTCGAGCTCTCGGACGCCGGGTTGACCCCTGCTTTCGAGCTTTCCCTGAGCTTCGCTCCCGACGCGGGTCTGGGAGTGATGGCTTTCGCGCTCCTGGTGGTTCCGGAGACCCGCGAGCTCGGCTCCGGGGAAGCGCGCACCTTTCGCTGGCCTCTGGGCTTGGGCCCGCTACTCCGCTTCCCTGCGGGCAGCGTGGACGTGGAGCTCGCGGCAGGTCTGGATCTGGCCTGGCTCCACGCGCAGGGCGAAGATTTCGCGACGCTGGGCGACGCCGACGATCTGGCGTTCGGAGCCTTCGGAACGGCGCGGGTAACGGGTCGCTGGTCGTTCGCGCGCCCGTTCGTCGGTCTCACCGCCCTCGGCTGGCTGAGCCCGGCGACCCTCACCGCGCGCGTTCCGGAAGCGGAGGTCGATCTACCAGCGATCGAGGGGGTGTTGCTGGTGGGGTTGACCCTGCCGCCCTGATCGACTCCCGGCTCCCGGGCGGCGGCGGTAAGGAAAGCTAGGCTTGTCGCATTGACCTCTGCGATGAGCACCAAACGACGACTCGAAGAGTGGGTGGGTGTAGTGGCGATCCTCGGTTTCGCTTCGGCGTGCGCGGGCACCTACGAAATGGGGAGCGGCGAGGAATCGGGAGGCGAGGGCGGTGAGCCGTCACTCGGGTCCGGCGGCAGCGGGACCCCGCTCGGCGGCACCGACGCGGGTCCTGCCGACGGAGGTTCCCCCGACACGGGCACCGGCGGGAGCAGCGCCGGTAGCGCGCCGGTCGCCGGCGAGACCTCGATCGGCGGGAGCACGTCGATCGCGGGCGGTACTTCGGCGGGCGGCAGCACCGCGCTCGGCGGCACCGCGGGCGTGGGTTGTCCGTCGGCGTGGGACGGCGCCCCAGAAGGACCGATCGCCTCGTCGGAGGTCATCTGGCAACGCATGGCGACCCTGTTCTACGGCGAGCCCGTCGATGCGGAGCCCCCGGCTGAGCTCGATCGCAGCAACGTACGCCAGGAGGCTCGAAACCGGATCCTGTCCGTCTCGAGTCTCGAGGCACCGCCCGGCCTACGCCGGTTCATCCAGCGCTGGGCGCTCGCGGGAGTCGAAGGGAGCGAGGAGCGCGCGCGGTACTGGGCGAGCGCCTTCTTCATGCACGGAGGCAGCTTCGCGAGACTGTTCGCTCCTTTCGGCGAGGCGAGCGAGCACCGCGTGTCGTTCCTGAACGAGCCGCTCTTTTTGGCTGCCTATCCGGGGATCGGCAAGCGCGGCGCCTCCATGCTGAACCAACTTTTCTGCCTCGACGTTGGTCTTCCTCCCGTCGCGGTCGTTCCCGTGGAGCCCGGTCCCACGCAGACGACCCGGCAAGCGTACGAGGCGTCGATTGCGGAAGCGCCGGCCTGCGTCGGGTGCCATGTTCCGTACATCGATCCGCTCGGGTTCTCGCTCGAGCACTTCGACGCCATGGGGAACTTTCGCGAGACGGAAAACTCCCTGCCGATCGACGCTTCGGGGCATTGGTACACGGCCGGAAGCGTCACCTTCTCCGACTTCCCGGAGCTCGCCGCGTGGCTGAGCGAAAGCCCCGACGTGGCGAGCTGCCTGGCGCGCAAGTTCTTCCAGTACGCGCGCGAGGACGGCGTCGGACTCGCCGGCTTGCCGCTCACGAACGCCGAGGCTGACGCCGTCGCGTGCGAGTTCGTGGAGAGCGCCTACGACCCGCTGGTGCTGGTCGAGGCCGTGGTCGATACACCGTCGTTTCTCCTGGAATGAGCGCGACCGAGCTCTACCGCGCGCAGAGCTCCGCCTTGGCCGAGAGTACGGAGGCCAGCGACCAGGGCGGAGCCCGGGAGCTCGATCTCGAGACTCTGTACCGCAATCACGCGCTCGAGCTCTCGCGTTTCATTGCGCGGCTCTCCGGTCGCGACGACGATGCGGCCGACGTGCTCCACGAGGTGTTCCTCGTGGTGCAACGCCGCCTCGCCACGTTTCGCCCGGACGCTTCCGTGCGCACCTGGATCTACGCGATCGCGGCGCGCGTCGTGATCGCGCGCCGCCGCAAGCTCCGGCTCCGCCGCCTGCTCTGGCTCGAGAGCGGCGAGAGCGAGGCGGCGTCCGAAGAGCCCGTCGACTCGAAGACGCCCGAGCACGAGCTCGAGGGGCAAGAGGCGGCGCGTCGCGTGCGGGTCGTGCTCGAACGTCTCTCGGAGCGAGATCGGACCCTGCTCGTTTTGTTCGAGCTCGAAGGCTTTTCCGCGCGCGACGTCGCGCAGGTCGTCGCCTCTTCGGAGAACGCGGTCTGGGTCGGCCTGTCGCGGGCGCGGGCACGGTTCAAGAAGATCTTTTGCGAGCTCTTCGGGGGCGAATTCGGGAATGAAGGAGAACAGCGTGGCTGACGCAGAGCAGTACGGATTCGTGCCGTGGGCGCGAGCGGAGGCCGCGGGCGCGGTCGAGCGGCGCATCGGCGAGCTCCTGCGGAGAGCCGAGGCGGAACCGGGTCTTTCGGCGCGCGAGCTTTCCGAAGTGGCGGCGCGGCTCAGGACCACGAGCGCGCATCGGCCTCCGACGCTCGGGCGCTACGCGGTGTTGCTCGCCGTCGGCATGCTGGCGGGGACCGGGTTTGCCGTCGCCGGACACGTCGTGCGCTCGGCGTTCGAGACTCCGCGAGCCGTCTCGAGCGAGAACC
>DASXWF010000712.1:0-2516 GCA_036503835.1 Polyangiaceae bacterium
GGAGCGAAACCGAAGCTCGTGGGCCTGGAGGCGTTGCCGGCGCCGACTCCCGGCGATCTATTTTTGGATCTGGAGGGGGACGCGTTCGTGGCAGGCGGCGGGCTCGAATACCTGTTCGGCCTGCTCGAGCTCGGGGAGCCGCTGCTCGACGACTTCAGCACCCGCGACGCGCCGGGCGAGCCGCGCTACAGCGGGCGCTGGGCGCGCAGTCAGGCCGAGGAGAAGCGCGCGTTCGAGGCGCTGGTCGATCGCATCGTGCGCGGGCGCGACGAATTCCGGCGCCTTCACGTCTATCACTTCGGACACCGCGAGAGCGACGCGCTGAAGAAGCTGTCGTGCCGGCACAAAACCCGCGAGGCCGAGGTCGATCAGCTGCTCCGCGAGCGCGTGCTCGTGGATCTCCATCCCATCGTCCGGCACGCCGTGCTCGCCTCGGTCGAGGGCTACACGCTGAAGGCGCTCGAGCCGCTGCACGGATTTTCGCGCAACGCCGATCTGCGCGGCGCCGCTCGCGCCATGCAGCTCTACGGCTTCTGGCTCGAGACGCGCGATCCCGAGCTCGACGCGAGCGCCGCCGAGCGCGACATCGAAATCTACAATCGCGATGATTGCTTCTCGACCTGGCGCTTGCGCGACTGGCTCGAGAGCCTGCGCCCTGAGCTCGCCGCGCGCGAAGGGCGAGCCCCGGCGCGGCCGGAGTGGAAGGATGCGGCCGAAAGCCCCGCGCGCACGAGCCGGAACGAGACCTCCGCGGCGCTCGGCAAGCGGCTCCGCGAAGGCCTCGGCGAACGTCCCGCGGACGACGAGCTCGGGAGAGCACGCTGGTTGCTCGCCGATTTGCTCGACTGGCACTGGCGCGAGGAGAAATCCGCCTGGTGGGAGTATTTTCGTGCGCAGGAGCTCGCGCCCGACGACTACCTCGGCGATCGCGCGGCGCTCGGGGGCCTCGAGTATGCGGGCGAGGTCGGCACGATCAAGCAGTCGATCGTGCACCGGTACCGTTTTCCCGATCAGGATCACGCGATCCGCCGCAAGCCGACGCCCGTCGATCCCGCGACCGAGAGCACGGCGGGGGCCGTGGTCGAGCTCGGCGACGAGCACATCGATCTGAAACGCAAGAAAGGCTCGCCGGTCCCGCACCCGCGCGCGCTCGTGCCCGGCAAGCCGATCGACTCGGACGCCCAAGAAACGAGCATCGCGAGGCGCGGCGAGGAGCTCGCCGCCGATCCGAGCGGCGCAGCGCTCCGCAGCGCCGTGCTGCGCCTGCTCTGCCGCACGCCGCCGAGCGTGGGGCAGGCGCCGAGTGCCCCCCTCGTCAACCCCGGCGAATCCATCGAGCAGGCGCTGCCCCGCCTCGCTCTCGCCATGAACGGCGACGTACTGGCCATCCAGGGCCCGCCCGGCTCCGGCAAGACGCATCAGGCCGCGCGCATCATCCTCGAGCTCGTACGGCACGGAAAACGCGTCGGCGTCACCGCCAACAGTCACGAGGTCTGCAAGGGCCTGCTCGCGAAGGTCCACGAGCTCGGCGAGGGCCAGGCACGCCTCCTTCACTACGAGGACCCCGACGAAGCCGCGGGTGAGCCGCGCGGCTTCCCCGTCGCGAAACCGAAAGATCTCGGGGAGCGGTTGCGGCGCGGCGAGCTCGACGTGGTCGGCGGCACCGCGTGGCTCTGGGCGGACTCGGCGTTCGCAGGGCTCCTGGACGTGCTGGTGATCGACGAGGCAGGGCAGTTTTCGCTCGCCAACGCGGTCGCGGTGGCGCAAGCCGCGCACAACCTCGTGCTCGTCGGGGATCCCGCGCAGCTCGAGCAGCCGCAGAAAGGCGTGCACCCGCCCGGCGCGGAGGCGTCGGCGCTCGGACACCTGCTCGACGGCGCCGTGACCATCCCTCCCGAGCGCGGAGTCTTGATTCCGACGACGCGGCGCCTGAATCCGGCCGTGTGCGGCTTCGTGTCGGAGCTGTTCTACGACGGCCGGCTGGAACCGCTGCCGGGACTGGAGCGGCAAACGCTGCGCGGCGAAGGGTTGTTTCGCGGTTCGGGGCTGCGCTTCGTGCCCGTGTCCCACCGCGGGAACACGAACCAATCCCCCGAAGAGGTCCGCGCCGTCCTCGAGCTGGTCGAACAGCTCGGACTGGTCCACGGCGCCACGTCCGAGCGCGCCTGGTACACGGACAAGGACGGAAGAGAACGCTCGCTCACGCGCGCCGACGTGCTCGTCGTGGCGCCCTACAACGCGCAGGTGTCCGCGCTCGATCGCGCCCTGCCGGAGGGCGTTCGCGTGGGGACGGTCGACAAGTTCCAGGGCAAGGAAGCCCCCGTCGTCGTCTTTTCGCTGGCAACCTCGACCGGCGCGGAGGCACCGCGCGGACTCGAGTTCCTGTACAGCAAGAACCGCTTGAACGTGGCCTTGTCGCGCGCCAAGGCGCTCGCCGTCGTGGTCGCGAGCCCCGCGCTCATCGAAGTGGCCTGTCGCACGCCGAGACAGATGGAGCTCGTGAACGGCCTCTGTCG
>DASXWF010000713.1:0-2998 GCA_036503835.1 Polyangiaceae bacterium
CGCGCGCCGATTCAAGAAGATGAACAAGTTGCCGCTCGTCGGTGCCATGCCGAACTCGCCCTGTACCGCGGCGCTCAAACCGTCGAAGCTGCGCCGGAGATCCGTCGCCGCGGTGGCGAGATACAAGCGAACGCCGTAAGCGCTTCATAGACCCGTGTAGCTGAGGCGCGAGCGACAGCGCACCATCGTGCTCATGGCGAAGGCAAGTGAGTGGGAGTCTCGAGTTTCGAGCTGGCGAAGGAGCGGGCTGACGTCGGCGGAGTTCTGCAGTCGACACGGCTACTCTGCGAGGAGCCTGTTGTGGTGGTCGAGCCAGCTCCGACGCCGGCGTGTAGGGAGGCCGATGAAAGCCACGGGCGTGCGTCTGGCTCGCGTGGTGCGCGCGCCGGGCGTTGCGCCGGGTGCTTCTGCGGCCGCGGTACTGATCGAGTTCGAGGGCGCACGTGTTGCCGTGAGCAGCGCGGCAAGCACGGAGACGCTGCGGGCGGTGTTTGATGCGCTGCGTGCACGGAGGGCACCATGATCCCCGCGGGCGTGGAAATCTTCGTGGCGGTCGCGCCCATCGACTTGCGCTGGGGGTTCGACCGCCTGGCCGGCGTGGCAAACGAGCAATTGGGAAGGAACGCGCGCAGTGGTGCGCTGCTGGTGTTCTTCGGCAAACGCAGGAGCGCGGTGAAAGTCCTGTTCTTCGATGGCAGCGGGATGTGCCTGTTCTACAAACGCTTGGACAGCCGCACGTTCCGTGTTCCGCAGGCGCTGCGCCCCGACAGCACGAGCATCGAGCTGAGCGAGCGCGAGCTCGACGACCTGCTCGACGGGATCGACGTCGAGCCGGACCCGGCGCCGCGCCGCGGTCGCGTACATTAAGAATCGCTGGATTTCAGGCGCGGCGTGTGTCACGCCATGGCGTGACCGCAGGGGCAGCGCAGCTCACACATGCGGAGATGCTGGCGAAGATGCAGCAGCTCCAAGCCAAGCTCGATGCGTCAGCGAAGCGCGAGGCGGAGGCGCAGAAGCGAGAAGCCGCCGCGAATGAGCGCATCGCGAGTCTCGAGAAGGAGCGCGACAATCTGCGCGCCTCCCATGAGCGCCTACGCGTGGAGCTTGAGCTGTTCAAGCGGCGCATCTTCATCGCCAAAGCGGAGCGCGCGGACAATGAGCAGCAGCTTCGGATTGAGTACGAGGCCAAGCTGCGCGAGCTGGACGAGCTGGCCGGCACGCTGGGCATCGCGAACGAGGAGGAGCCCAAGCGCAACGCCGAACCGGCCAAGGACGGCAAGCCGAAGGGCAAGCGCGGCAACAATCGCGGCACGGGCCGTCGCGATTTGAAGGACCTCCCGCTTCCCGAGGACCGGGTCGAGATCGTCGACCCGCACCTGGAGCAGCTGGTCGCCGAAGGCAAGGTGGTGCGGCACGGCTTCGAGGAGTCGTGCAAGCTGGGGCACCGGCGCGCGAGCCGGGTGCGCGTCGTGGTCGCGCGGATGCGCTACAAGACCGTGGACGCGGAGGGCAACGCGGATGTGATCACCACCGCGATGCCCGACGAGATGCTGCCGCGCGCCGTGCTGGCGCCATCGATGGCGGCGCACGTCATCATGGAGAACGTCGGCAAGGGGCTGCCGCTGTTCAGGCTCGAAGACACGTTCGCGCGCGAGGGCGTAGCCATCGACCGTGGGACGCTCGCACGCATGAAGAAGCGGGTCGGAGACCGGTTGGGTGCCACCGTCGTCCGCGCCATGCACCAGCACGCCTTGGCCACCGCGTTCTGCATCTCGACGGATGCGACGGGCGTATGCGTGCAGCCGATCTACAGCCACGAGAAAGGAAGTCAGCCCTGCAAGAAGGGGCACTTTCTGGTGATGATCGCCGACAAGGACCACATCCTCTTCAAGTACCTCGAGAAGGAAGACGGGCCCAGCATCTACGAGAAGTTCTCGGGCTTCACGGGCTACGTTCAGGCCGACGCCAAGGCAGTGTTCAACCTGTTGTTCGCAGACGAAGCCGAGCTGAAGCGCAAAGCCTGCGACGTCGAGCACGACGGCTGTGAACGCACCGAGGTAGGCTGTTGGTATCACTGCCGGCGGCGCTTCTGGGAGGCTGCGACGGCGAAATGCCCCGTCGCGCGCGAGGGGCTCGTGCGCATCGGACGCATCTTCGAGCTGGATGCCTCGTGGAAGGACAAACCACCCTCCGAGATCAAGCGTCTGCGCGCGGTGTTCCTGCGCCCGCACGTCGATCTCTTCTTCGGCTGGGTCGAGCAGCAGCGCCCTCTCTTCAGTAGCCAGCGCGGTTATACCCGGTCCGCTCTTGAGTACGCCCACAACCAGCGTGACGCGTTGACCCGCTTCTTCGACGACGGGCGCCTCGTGCTCACGAACAACGGTGCCGAGCGCGCCATCAAGGCCATCGCGCTGGGCCGCAAGGCGTGGCTCTTCTGCGGCAGCGACGACCACGCCAAGAGCACTGCCGCCCTCTACTCCTTGATCGCCTCCGCCCGCCTGCACGGACTCGATCCCGAGGAGTACCTGCGCTGCCTCATTCGCCTGGTCCCGCTCTGGCCCGAGGACCGCATGCTCGAGCTCAGCCCGCTCTTCTGGGAGCGTACTCGCGACAGGCTTGACCCCGAGCAGCTCGCCACCGAGCTCGGGCACGTCCACGTGCCGAGCAGCCCGCTCGACACGGGCGCGTCGGCCGAGCAGAAATCCGCGAGCTGAGGTCCTCTCCGTCACGCTCAGAGGATGAGCTGCGCGACCTCACGCCGCTCCACCGCTCTGTGAACCGGATACGTGCAGGTAGCACGCAGCCCCCGCGCCGCGGCTATACTGCTTGGCGATGTACGAAGCGGGCCTTGCAGCTGAACCCCCGGTCCGTTAGGCCTGCAGACAGAGGAACATTTTGATCGCGCGCGCAGCGATGTGTTCGAAGGCGAGGATCCGTCGGGACTTCGTGGCGAGGTCGGAAGAGCGCTGCCGCCCGTGCTTGGAGAGCGAGAGGCGCT
>DASXWF010000714.1:0-9631 GCA_036503835.1 Polyangiaceae bacterium
TCGTCCTTCGTCCCTCATCCTTCGTCCCTCGTCCTTCGTCCCTCTCTCGTCATAAGCTCCGCGGGCTGGACGCGGTCCTTCAGCTTCCCGTGCTCTGGTAGCCTTTCACCGCGGCGTTCCAGCTGAGCGTTGCGACGGCCAGCGTGAAGAGAGCGGCGAGCGCCGGCGCGATCAGCGCCAGGAGCAGCGAACCCTGACCCCGCAGCCAGTCGGCCGGAACGAAGATCGGCGCGCCGAACGGCAGCGCGAACAGGACCAGCGCCTTGAGCCAGCGAGGATAGATGCTCGCGGGGTAGCGTGAGGTGTTGAAGAGCTGGTGCACCGCGAAGAGGTGTGTGGCGAACGGGCCGGAGCTCTTCAAGACGAGCGCACCACACACGATCAAGACCGAAGTGTAGACGATCGCGCCGGCCACGACCCAGTACGGAATCAGGAGCAGCGCGAGCGGGGGCGGGGCGACCATCGGCCACGCGATCGCCACCGTTACGACGCCGGTCGCGAAGTTGCCGACGGCGTGGAGCTCCGGTCTCGACAAGAGCACGAAGGTCAAGCTGTTCACCGGGTACACGAGCAGGCGATCGAGCTGCCCGTCCGCGACGTAGAAGGGTAGCCACCAGATGCCGTTGATGGTGGCCTCGGAAAGACCGAGCACCATGGCGGTGAGCCCGAACAACAGCAGCACCTCCGCCGGCTGCCAGCCGCCGAGCACCGGGGCACGGCTGAACACCACCCAGAAGAAGGCGAACGAAGCGAGCTGCATCGCGGTCGCCGTGATGATCCCGACGGCCGTATCGATGCGATACTCCGCGCGGGACTTGAGCGCGGTTTTGTAGATCGAAAGGTAGACGGAGAGCCGCGCCATGCCGTCACCCGCCCTGAATCTGATGGCGGCGCATCACGGCGCCGAAGATGGCGTGACCGAGTCCGCACAGCAGGACGCCCCAGGCGAGCTGCTCCACGAGCAGCAGCGGCACGCGCGCGGCTTCGACCTGACCGAGCCAGATCGTCACCGGCGTCTCGATCACGTGGCGGAACGGCAGCCAGGTCGCGACCGCGCCGAGCGCCGGCGGGAAGAGGACGAGCGGCGCCGCCAGCCCGGAGAAGACCTGATGCAACGCCGCACGCGCGAACAGCACGCCGTAGCCCGATTGCAGGACGAACGCCGCCTGAACGACCAGGTACGTCACGCCGAAGCTCACGAGAAATCCGATCGCGCCGCTCGCCAGGCCGAGGCAGGCACAGGACAGGCTCGGCGGCAGGAGCGCGCCGCCGACGAAGTAGAAGCCGACCGCCGCGATCGGCAGGGCGAACACGATGTTCATGAGCACGTCGCCGACGCCCTGCGCCATCTGGAAGGCGAGAAAACCGAGCGGCCGGAGCAGATCGCTCGCGATGAGTCCCATGCGCACGCGCTGCATGAAGCGAAACTCGAGCGACAGCGTCAGCACCGTATTCACGAGGAACGCCGTGACCAGGTACGCGAGCATGGCGTCACGCGCGAGCGGTCCGGGCTCCGGATTTTCGCGGTACACCTCCAGCCACACGAGGAGCACCACGGAGTAGCCGAGCGCGCTCGCGAGCAACGTGAACAGCATGGCGAGCCGGTAGCTCGCCTTGCTCGCGGCTGTCTTCTGCGCGAGCACGACGAAGCCGCGCAGCGTCTGGGCGAACGTCGGACTCGCGAGCGCGGCAGCCATCATGCTTTCTCGAGATCGGCGAGCGCCGGAGCGGCCGGGCGGGCGCCGGGCGGTGCCTTGGCGCTGCGGTACAGGCGCGTGACGATGGCCTCGATCTCGGCGCCGTGCAGCGTGAGGTCGCGGACCTGGAGCTTCCCGAGCAACGCCGCCGTGAGCTTCGGCACGTTGGCTCGCTGCGAGCAGGTGATCGAGAGCAGGCGGCCGCCGCCCGGAGCGAGCTCGGCTCCCTCGCCGGCTAGCTCCGCGATCAGGGCCTGGCGCTGCGGCTCGCCGAGCTCGTTCTCGAGCTCGAGCTCGAGCGTGCGTTCGGCGGCGAAGCGTTCCTCGAAGCCTTGCCGGCTGCCGTCGTAGAGCAACCGGCCGTGGTCGAGCACGAGCAGCCGCTCGCACGTGGCGCTGATGTCCTTGAGGTCATGAGTCGTGAGGACGATGGTCGTGCCGAAGCGGCGCCGCATCTCGACGAGGTGCTCGCGCACGCGCTCCTTCACGAGCACGTCGAGGCCGATCGTCGGCTCGTCGAGGAACGCGACCGCGGGCGCGTGCAGGAGCGCCGCGGCGAGATCGCAGCGCATGCGCTGTCCGAGCGAGAGCAGACGCACGGGAGTGCCGAGAAACTCCTCGAGCTCGAGGCGCTCGACCGCCTCGCGGTACGTGAAGCGGTAGACCTCGTCCGGAATCGCGTACATCGCCTTCAGCAGCTGAAAGCTGTCGCGCGCCGGGATATCCCAGAGGATCTGCGGCTTCTGGCCGAACACCACGCCCAGGCTCTGCGCCAGCCGCCGGCGCTCTCGCCAGGGCACGACCCCGAGCGTTTCGACGCGGCCGCTCGTCGGCACCAGGATGCCGCACAGCATCTTGACCATCGTCGACTTGCCGGCGCCGTTTTCGCCGATGAGCCCGACGCTCTCTCCGCGCTCGATCGCGAACGAGACGTCGCTCACGGCGGCGAACGCTTCCGTCTCGGACGAGAAATAGGAGCGCACGCCCGCCCAGAACCCGCCCGCCGCGCGCTTGCGGCGCGTGTACGTCTTGCCGAGTGCCTCGGCCGAGATCGCCTTTGCCATGGTCGTTCAGCCGCCGAAGGTCGCCGTGAAGCGATCGGCCAGCAGCGAAATCGTCGCGCGGTTCGTGACGCCGCCGATCAGCGCCGGGAGCTCGAGCTCCGGAAGGGCGAGCTTTCGGAGGCGCGCGCGGCTTTCCGCCTGGATCCCTTCGCGCACGGCGCGACGGACGCCCGCCGCGACCGCCGCGACCCCCTCACCGGCGGGCAGCGGCAGGCGCGGTGCCAGCGCGGAGAGCTCGGCGCGCGCGGACTCGTCGAACAGGGCGGGGCGAACGCCGTTGACGACGAGCGCCGCGATCGGCAGCGCAATCTCCGTCCGGAGCGCGAGCACGAGCTCCTCGGTTTCGTTGACGGGCAGCTCCTCCGGCAGCGTCACGACCACGACGCCGGACTTCTCCGGATCCTGAAACATGCGCCAGGCCCGCTCGGCGTCGGTGCGCAGCAAGCCCGGCGGCGAGAGCTCCACGATCACCTTGGGGACTCGCAGCATGTCGAGTCCGTGGCCCGTGGCGGGCGCGTCGAAGAGCACCACGTCGAAGCGCGGCTCGCCGTCGACCTCTTCGATCGAGTGATACCAGGCCTTGCCGAGCAGAGCCCACTCCTTCAGGCCGGGTGCTCCGGCGAAGAAGCCCTGGACGTAGCGGTTGTCGAACAGGCTGTCGGCGAGCACGCGGCTCTTCAGCTTCAGGTGGCCGTACTCCCGGATGGCCACCTCCGCCGAGAGCAGCACGGCGGAGAGGCCGGGCAAAAGCTCCGTAATTTCCGTGCCGAGCGGCGGCGTGCCGAGCAGCTCCGAGAGCTGGTCGCGCTTGTTGGCGACCGCGACGAGCACCCGCTTGCCGCTGCGGGCGAGCGCGCTCGCGAGCGCCAGGGTCACGGTAGTCTTGCCGACTCCTCCCTTACCGGTGACGAAGAGAAAGCGGCGGCGATCGAGGTTCGACTTCATGCGGACGACCGGGTCAAGCCGGCAAAAGGATATGCTAGATCCGCAACGTCATGCGGGAACGGTTCAAGAACCAGCCCTGGGCTTTCGGCGTGTTCTGTCTGGCTCTTACGACATCCTGCGCGTCCGAGCACGCCGGCGAGCCCGAAGCCGCCAAGCGGCCGCGACCGGCAGCGAGCACCAAGCCGCCGTGGCGCATGCCGAGCGGCCCGCGACTCGCCATCGAAGCCGGCGCGGGTGTCGGCGCGATTCGCCTCGGCGCGAACGTCGGGACCATCGAGCGTTTGATGGAGGCCCCGTGCGAAATCAAGACCGACACGTTGTGTCGCTACGTTTCTCGCGGCGTCGACTTCCACCTCCTGGGCGGCGAGACCTCGTGGATTCACGTGCAGCGCGCGGGGCGCCCCGCGGGCCGCGGCTTCCAAGGGGAGCCGCTCGAGTTCGGCTTCTTCAACGGCGCGATCCCGCCGGACCTTCGCCTCGGCATGCTCCCGCGCGCCATCCAACAGTACCTGGGCCGACCCGAGCGCGTCGAGTACGTGCCGCAGCCGAACCCGACGACCGTGATCGAACGCCACTACTATCCGGGCCTGGTCGCCGAGTACGACCTGTACTCGAACGGAAAGCTCATCCTGGGCGGGGTGCGGATCGTGAAGAAAGACTAGCGCACGCGGAAGCGGCGCTCAGAGCTGCCGCACGCGCCGGCGCTCGAGGATCGTCTGCTGGGTGATCGCGCGCTGTCCCTCGGCGGTTTCAATCAGCGTCCAGATGTCGTGCTCGGGCCGCGCACCCGCGATTTCGAGCAGGATGTCCGCGGCGCGCTCGGGCGAGATGCCTCCGAAATGGCGGCCGGGCAGCTCGACCACGGCCGTCCGCGCTCGTAGTCCCTCGAGCGTGCCGAGCACCTTCGAGACGACGGCGCGAAACACGAGCTCGGAGAAATCGCGCGGCGCGCCGACGCCGAAGAGCAGGATCTTGTCGAAGGGCATGCGCGGACGGCCCGGGACGAGCAGCACCTCGCCGAGCGCGCCGGTCGCAAACCCCGAAGCGACGAGCCGCGAGATGCGGCCGCCGAGGCGATAGTCGCAAAGGCCGGCGACGCCGCGCGGTGGACGCTCGCCGGGCGCGAGCGCGCAGACCAGCACCTCGGTACCCGTGAGATCGAGCTTGCGGAGGTGCGGCTGCGTGAAGCGAAGGTCCATCAGACGCGCTTCGGCTCGTCGGCCGTCGGCTCGTCGGGTTTCGCATCGTCCGGCTTCGGCTCATCGGACTTCGCTGCGTCCGGCTTCGGCTCGTCCAGCCGGCCACAATCGTCCGCGACGCGATCCAGGACGCCGTTCACGAACGCCCCGCTCTCCTCGGTGCCGTAGCGCTTCGCGAGCTCCACCGCTTCGTCCAGCACCACTGCACGCGGCACATCGCTCCGGTGCAGAAGCTCCCACGTTCCGAGGCGCAGGAGGTTCCGGTCTACGCGAGCCATGCGCTCGAGGCGCCAGTTGGTGCTCGCCTTCGTGATGCGCGCGTCGAGCTCGGAAAGGCGCGCGCGGACGCCGCGCACCGCGTCGTCCGCGTAGGCACGCCCTTCGGCGTCGCCGGGCAGCTCGCGCCAGAAATCCCCGATCGCCTGGTCCGGCTCCGCGCTGCTCGCTTCGATGGCGAACAGGATCTGCAACGCGGCTTCGCGAGCGGTGGTGCGGGCACCCATGGCGCCCCGCCGTACCACGCGCCGCGCAGCGCCGCACCTCCCCGGCGGCACTCCGGCCCGGCTGCCGCCCGAGTTTTGCTACCATCCGCGCATGGAACTCCGACCCTTCGGCCCCGCGCGCGTCCCTGTACCGCGCTACGGTCAGGGCACCTGGCAAATGGAAGCGGACGACCGAGCGGGAGCGGTCGCTGCACTGCGCGCCGGGCTCGAGCTCGGCATGACCCACATCGACACCGCGGAGCTCTATGGTTCCGGCGAGGTGGAAACGATCGTCGCCGAGGCCATCGCCGGCTGGCGGGATCGCATTTTTCTCGTGAGCAAGGTGATGCCCACGAACGCCACCAAGAAGGGAACGCTGCGCGCTTGCGAGGCGACCTTGAAGCGGCTCGGGACCGATCACCTGGATTGTTACCTTTTGCACTGGCCGGGTTCACATCCGCTCGAGGGCACGATCGACGCGTTCGAGGCCCTGCAGAAGGACGGCAAGATCCGGAGCTACGGCGTCTCGAACTTCGACGAAGACGAGTTGGAGGAGGCGTTCGCGCTCGCGGGGCCCGGCAAGATTGCGTGCAACCAGGTGCTCTATCATCTCGGTGAACGCGGCATCGAGCACGCCGTCGTGCCGTGGTGCGAGGCGCACGAGGTCTCGGTCGTGGGATACACCCCGTTCGGCCGCAGCACGTTTCCCCCCGCGCCGGGGCGCGCCGTGCTGGAGGACATCGCCGAGCGACGAGGTGCGACCGCGCGCCAGGTCGCGCTGGCGTTCCTCACCCGAAAGCCCTCCCTGTTCGCGATCCCGAAGGCCTCCGGGCTCGCGCACGTGCTCGACAACGCCGGCGCCGCGGCTTTGGAGCTCAGCGCCGCGGAGCTCCAGGCAATCGACGCCGCTTTTCCCGTGGGACAGCGCCGGCGCGGCGTCGCTACACTCTGACATCATGGCGGATTCGACCAAAGTCTGGCTGGTCGGCGCGCGCGGCATGCTCGGGAGCGCGCTCGCGACGCGGCTCGAGCGGCTGCGCGTTCCGTACGTGACGACCGATCTCGAGCTCGACATCGGACAGGCCGAGCCGGTGCTCGCCTTCGCGCTGCGCGAGCGCCCCACGCACATCGTCAACGCGGCGGCCTACACGCGCGTGGACGACGCGGAAGCTCACGAAGACGAAGCCTTTCGCGCGAACGCCCTCGGCCCCGATCACCTGGGACGCGCCGCGGCGGAGCTCGGCGCCGGCGTCGTCCACTTCTCGACCGACTACGTCTTCGACGGGACGGCCCGCACGCCCTACCAGGAGGAAGCCCCCACCGCGCCGTCCGGCGCGTACGGCCGCACCAAGCTCGAAGGCGAACGGCGTCTGCTCGCCCACCGCAGTGAGCGTTGCCCCGTCCACGTGATCCGCACCTCGTGGCTCTTCGGCGAGAACGGCAACAACTTCGTCCGCACCATCGCGCGACTCGTCGCCGAGAAAGAGGAGCTCCGGGTCGTCGCCGACCAATACGGCCGTCCGACGTACACGGGAGACCTCGCGGACGCCGCGCTGGCGCTCGCGGGCCTCGACGGCCGCGCTCCCGCAGGCGACGGCATCGTTCACTTCGCCAACGGCGGCGAAACCACCTGGCACGGCTTTGCCTCCGCCATTCGCGAGCTCTGCCTGGCCCGCGGCCTCCCGGTCAAGGCCGCCCGCGTCGTGCCCGTCACGACGGCGGAGTTTCCGCGCCCGGCGCCGCGGCCCGCCTACTCCGTGCTCGACACCCGGCGCATCGAAGCCGCCCTCGGCCGTGCGCCTCGACCCTGGCCGGCGGCCCTCGAAGAGTACTTCGGCCGATTGCTGGAGGAGCGCGCTACCGGAGAGCGCTCGGCTTGACGAGCGCCGGCAGCGCCAGAGCGATGCGCGCATAGGCGCCGAGCAGCGGCTTCACGTTCGAAAGCGCTTGCCCGAGGCGACCTTCGGCGAGCGCCGACCTCACGTAGCCGAGCCGCAACGCCAGCGGCGCTTGGAGGATGGCGACGGCGCAATCGCGTCGCTGCTCACGGGTCAGTCCGGGAGCGCCGAGCAGCGCGCGGCGAACGCGCCAGTCCTCGTCGTAACGCTTCGAAGCGTTGGACGAGAGGCCCGTGCTGAGGACCCGGTAGTTCAGGAGCGCGCGGTTCACGAACACGAAATCGCCGCGGCACGCGAGCCGGAGCCAGAGATCGTAGTCCTGCGCGATCTTGAGCGCGGGATCGCTCTCGCCGACTGCGGCCAGCGCCGAGCGTCGAATCAGGACCTGACCCGGCGTGTGAATCGAGTTCCAGTGCGCGAGCACGGCGAGCGTCGTCGGCGCCTCGGGGGAGCTCTCCGTCGAACGCCAGCCCTCGACACGGCGGCGGTTTCTTCCCCAGTCCTCGGCCTGCCCTTCGCGAATGCGCCGATCCGATTCGTCGATGAAGCGAGCGAGCCCGTGCGCCGCCACGGCGGCGGGGTTCGCGCCGAGCGCGGAGCTCAGCGTTTCGAGCGCGTCGGGCTCGTAGAGATCGTCGGCGTCGATGAAGGCCACGAACTCGGACGTGGCGTTCGAACAGGCGACGCCGTAGTTTCTGGCCGAGGCCACGCCGCCGTTCGGCTTCGTGAACGCGCGAACCCGGTCGTCCTTCACGCACAGCGCCCGAGCGATCGCGAAGGTATCGTCGCTCGAGCCGTCGTCCACGATCACGACCTCGAGATCCGTGACCGTCTGCGAAAGTACGCTCGCGACGGTCCGCTCGAGGAAACGCGCGGCGTTGTAAGCCGGGATGACGACGGAAATTCGAGCCACTAGACGTCCGATCGAAACACGACGTTCTGCGGGTCGAGCGGAGCACGCAGGCCCTGCGCGAAGCCGTGCAGGAAGTACAGGGTGCGGGCGGCCCCGCGCGGGAACCGGAGATGCAGCAAATCGTTCACGGGCGGCCAGAACGCCTGCACGGCGAGCTCGTAGAGAGGCACGGGCACGAAATCCCAGCGGCCCACGCGCAGCGGCTTCGCGTACGCGGCACCCACGCCGCTGAAATCGCGCCGGCCGAGCTCGCGCCCTTCCTTCCAGCTGCGAAAGCCGTGGTGGATCACGTACGTGCGATCCGTCTCGCACACGTCGAAGCCCTCGAGCAGCGCGCGCACCGCCATGTCGCCGTCTTCGCAGGAAGGGAACGTGGCGCCGGCCCCCAGCATCTCGTCGAACCCGCCCAGCCGCTCGAGCACGGTGCGGCGCCGCACCGCGAGGCCCGCGCCCATGCCCCGCGCGCGACACTTGCCCACGAAACCCCGGATCAGCCGGGTGCCGCGGCACTCGTAGGCCGGGACGAAGCCGAGCGCCGCGTCGAACGGCCCTGCGCGCACGCTGCAGAACGCCACCGCCACGCTCGGGAACTCGTCGAAGATCCCCTGCATCGCCTCGAGCCAGCCGTCCACGACCTCACAGTCGTCGTCCGTGAAGACGACCACCTCGGTGTCGGCGGCGCGGAGCGCGATATTTCTCGCCCGCGAAAGTCCCACCGAGCTCGTGCGCTGGTACGTGAAGCGCGGATCCGACTTCAGCTCGTCCAGCGCTCGTTCCGACTCGTCGTTGGTGCTCTGATCGATCACCAGCAGCCGGAACGCCGGGTGCCGGCTCTCCAGCACCGAGCGGGCGGCGACGAGCGCCGCCGCGCCACGGTTGCGCGTGCAAATCGCGACCGTAACGGGCTGCGAATCGTTCACGCGCACATGCTACCACTACCCCGACAGTCTTTGGCACGAGCAGATCACGATCGGCGAGGGTAGCCACACGCCACGCGACGAGACCGGCGAGGCCGGCGGATCGCTGTCCCTTCGGTCGAGAATGTCGCAAGACCTGTCGGCCATCCGCGCAGCGAACGAACCTTCCCAAATGGGCTGTCGTTCACCCTTCTCAGCAAAATCTGTCGAAGAAAATACTACAGAGCCGCCTCCGACTTCGCAACCGGCGTTCCGCGATGACGCGGCCCGCAGCGAGAAGCCAGAGACGGCTCTTTTCGATCCCGTCTCGATGTTTCGTCAGATCGCTTGCGGCGTGCAGTTCGTGACGGTCGCGTTGAAGCCGGGCGAACCTTCGTAGCTCTCGATCATCGCGCCGTCTTCCGAACCGGTCAGGTTGATCGTGTACGAATCACCGGGCTCGAGGTAGGTCTCGCGCCACTCGTCGGTGCCACGCTCCCACTCGATGATGAGGACGATGCCGGCGTTGGCGGTCAC
>DASXWF010000715.1:0-2144 GCA_036503835.1 Polyangiaceae bacterium
CCGCACATCACCGCGGGCGAGCGGCTACTCGCGCCGCTCGAGCGGCTGATCGGCGTGCGCAGCATCGACGAGGCGGACGAGGGAGTGGCCAAGCTCGTCGGCCACGTCGTGATCGTGGGCTTCGGGGTGGGCGGGCGCTTCGCGGCGCAAACACTGGCGGCGACCGGAGCACCCTACGTGGTGCTCGAGCTCAACGCCGAGAACGTGCGGCGCGCGAAGGAGCTCGCCCTGCCCGTGTACTACGGCGACGCGACGAGCACCGAAGCCCTGGGACACGCCCACCTCGTGGACGCGCGCCTCCTGGTGTTGCTGATGAACGACCCGCAGGCGGCGCAGCGTGTGGTGGACACGGCCCGGCGCGTCGCGCCGAACGTGCCCATCCTGATGCGGACCCGCTACCTCGGCGAGCGGCCCGCGCTCCTGAGCATCGGGGCCACCGAAGTCGTCGCCGAGGAAGTGGAAGGCGCGGCCGAGGTGATCGCGCGCATGCTCCGGTACCTCGAGGTGCCGCGCAACGTCATCGACGATCGCCTGCGCTCCGTCCGCCAGGAAACGCAAGGCAGCGAGCGCAAACCGACGCTTCCACGCTCGCAGCTCAGCGACGTGCGCGGCCTCGACGAGCTGAAGATCGAGTCGGCGCTCGTTCGCGAGGGCAGCGCCATCGCGGGACGCTCGCCGGTCGCGCTCCGCCTGCGCAGCCGGACGGGCGCGCTCGTGGTCGGGATTCGGCGCGACGGCCGGCTGCTCGACAAGCTGGATCCGACGCTCCCCTTCGAACCGGGCGACGTCGTCTACCTGGTCGGCACTTCGACGGCGATCCGGGGCACGCTGCCACTGTTCAATACGGGCAGCATTCCACCACCAGAGGATACTGCCCCGGACTGATCGAGAGCAGGGCCGAGCTTCGAGAAAACCAATGCTGCACCCGCAGCGCCGGCGCCCTAGGATCGAAGCAATGGCCTCCCCCGGTTCCCGGAAGAAGACGCCTTACATCGTGCGCCCGCCGACCGTGCGCCCGCCCACCGCCGTCCTCACGCGCGGCTTCGATCCGCGGCTGTCCGTCGGTTCGGCGCGACCGGCGGTATTTCGCTCCTCCACCTACGTGTTCTCGAGCCCCGAAGCGGCGGAGCGCGCCTTCGCCATCGCGCTCGGGCGCTCGCGGCCCGCGGACGGCGAGAACGTCGATCTCATCTACTCGAGGCTCTCGCACCCGAACGCGGAAATCCTCGAAGACCAGATCGTGCCGCTCGAGCGCGGCGCGGAAGCAGCCGCCGTCTTCAACTCCGGCATGGCCGCGATCTCCACGGTGTTTCTCGCCAGCTGTCCGCCGGGTTCGAGCTTCGTCTACACGACCCCCGTCTACGGCGGCACGCAGCACCTCATCCACCAGCTGCTCGAGCCGCTCGGGCTGCACGGCGTGCCCGTCCCCGCGCACGACACCGCCGCGCTGCGCCGCGCGATCGCGAGCACCGCGAACCTGAAGCTGATCTTCGTCGAGACCCCGGCCAACCCGACGCTCGTCATGGCCGACATCGGCGCCGCCGTCGCCGCGGCGAAAGCCGTCGAGGGTGGCGCAGCGCCGCTCGTGGTCGTCGACAACACCTTCATGGGCCCCGTATTTCAGCACCCGCTGGTGCTCGGCGCCGACCTCACCGTCTACTCGGCAACCAAATACCTGGCCGGCCACAGCGACATCCTCGGCGGAGTCGTGCTCGGCAAGGACCTCGATCTCATCGCCAGCCTCCGGGGCCTCCGCGCCGTCCTCGGCAACATCCTCCAGCCCGACGAATGCTGGCTCCTGAACAGCCGCTTGCCCACGGTCGAGCTCCGCATGACCCGCCAGAGCAAAAACGCCCAGCGCATCGTCGAGGGCCTGGCCGACCACCCGCGCATCGAAAAGCTCCACTACCCGACCCAGTTCGTCGATCCCGAACAGATCCGCATCCGCGATCTCCAGTGCGACTTTCCGGGCGCCGTGTTCGCGCTCGAGCTCCGCGGCGGCAAGCGCGCGGCGTTCGACTTCCTGCGCCGCCTCCAGATCGCCAAGAACGCCGTGAGCCTCGGCGGCGTCGAAACGCTGGCCTGCCACCCCGCGACGACCACGCACTCGGAAATGTCCGCCGACGAGCTCGCCCGCTACGGCA
>DASXWF010000716.1:0-7591 GCA_036503835.1 Polyangiaceae bacterium
TGGTGGACGCGAGGGCGGCGGGAGCGAGGGCGGCGGGCGAGAGGGCGGCGGGCGCGAGGGCGTTCAGGCTTAGGAGCGCGGGCGCGGTCAGGATCGCGGGCGAGGGCGCGAGCGCGGGCGTAACCAGGAACGCGGGCGTAACCAGGAGCGCGGGCGCAGCCAGGATCGCGGGCGCCGCAGCGGCGGGGGAGGCGGCGGGCGCCCCTCGTCACGCGTTGCGCGCTCGGTGCCGATCACGGAGGTCGTGAAGGAGGGCGACGAGGTCATCGTCCAGATTTCGAAGGAGCCGATCGGCACGAAGGGCGCGCGCGTGACGAGCCACGTTTCGCTGCCGGGCCGCTACGTCGTGTACCTGCCGACCGTCGAGCACGTCGGGATTTCGAAGCGCATCGGCTCGGCCCGCGAGCGCGCGCGCCTGCGCGAGGTCGTGGACGGCCTGAAGCCGCCGTCCGGGGGCTTGATCGTGCGCACGGTGGCCGAAGGCCTGACCAAGAAGGGCCTCAAGGCCGACATCGGCTACCTCGTGAAGCTCTGGGAGGACGTTTCGCGCAAGCACGACGGCGCCAAGTCCCCCACCATCCTCTACACCGAGCTCGACCTGGTGCTGAAGACGGCGCGCGACCTGTTCACGGACGAGATCGAGAACATCGTCATCGACGACCGAGAGCAGTACGCGCGACTCGTCCGCTTCGTCGAGATGTTCATGCCTTCGCGCGTGAAGGACATCCACCTCTACAGCGGCGACGAGCCGATCTTCGATGCGTACGGCATCGAGGACGAGATTTCGCGCGCGCTCAGCCGCAAGGTCCAACTCGCGAGCGGCGGTTACCTGATCATCGATCAGGCGGAGGCGCTCACCGCGATCGACGTGAACACCGGGCGCTACGTCGGTAAGGGCAGCCGGGATCTCGAAGAAACGGCGCTCAAGACCAACCTGGAGGCCGTCGACGAAATCGCCTACCAGCTGCGCTTCCGGAACATCGGCGGCCTCGTGATCCTCGACCTGATCGACATGGACGCGCCTCAGAACCGAGACAAGGTCTGGCGCGCGCTCGAGCAGCGGCTCGCCAAGGACAAGGCCAAGACCACCATCAATCGCATCAGCGAGCTCGGGCTCATCGAGATGACGCGCAAGCGCACGCGCGAGAGCCTCGGCCGCACCATGCACGAGACGTGCTTCTATTGCGACGGCACCGGGCACGTGCAGTCGAAGACCACGATCGTCTACGAGATCCTGCGTCAAATCCGGCGCGAGCGGCACACCCTGCCCGGCTACTCCGTGCTCGTGAACGCCCACCCCGCGGTCATCGACCTGATGCAGGGAGACGAGCGCCCGGCCGTTCAAGAGGCCGAGAAGCGCTACATGCGCCGAATCGATTTCAACCCGCGGACCGAGTACCACATCGAACAGTTCGATTTGCACGGGAAGTGAGCCATGAAGGACCGACCCGGCGCGGAGAGCGAGCTCGAACCCGGCGCGGAGCGGCGTCACGGCGACCGCGTCACCATCAACAAGCAGTTCGACTCCTTCGATCAATTCGTGCGTGAGTACGTGGCGAATCTGTCGGGCACGGGCGCGTTCGTGCGCACCGACACGCCGCTGCCCGTCGGCACGGAGATCGCGCTCAAGTTCTCGGTCGTGCTCGACGGCGTCGAAACCATCGAAGGGGTCGGCGTCGTCGTGCGTGTCGAAAACGACCCTCCCGGGATGGGTGTCGTCTTCAAAGAGCTCGGCGCTTACTCGAGAAAGCTCATCGAGCGTATGCTGCTCGCAAGCGGGTCGTAGCCTGCTAGTCTTGTGAGGACGGACCCCGAGCGAGCTGAGAGGCGACCAGGGGGCCGGCTTCTGCGTTTCTCAAGTTTCAAGAAGTCCGGAGACATCGATGCCTGCTTTCCGATCCCGAACCAGCGAAGCATCCATCCAGGCGCAGGAGCGGCGCCAGCGCGAGGATCGGGCGCCCCGCCTGCTCGCCGAAGTGCCCGGCGTCCTGACGCTGAGGCTCGAGATCGAGGAGCATCGCCAGGGGGCGCAGGTTCCGGAAACGGTGCACGTGAAGCACGTGGCGGTCGCGCACGCCCCGGCGCTCTTCGAGCTCCCCTGCCTGGACACCACGTGCGCCGGCGGCGGTCACGACGTGACGAGCCAAATCCTGCGCTCGCTGCGCGCCAAGCAAGCCCGCTTCGAAGGCGAGCACGCCTGTTCGGGAACGACGCGCACCGCTCCCTGCACGCGCGTGCTTCGCTTCGTCGGGCTGGCCACCTACCAGGACTGAGGGTCGCCCTACCCAGGGGGCACTGGCAGCTTCGGGGACACGGCATTAGGTTCAGCGCCGTCATGCGGCGCGCGATCATTTTGAAGCATGTGCCTCACGAGGGCCCGGGGCGAATCCTCCCCGCGCTCGAGCGTGCAGGCTTCGGCTGCGAGACACGGGAGCTCTTTCGCGGTGACCCCGTCCCCGAAGCGCTCTCCGGATTCGACGCGCTCGTCGTGATGGGCGGACCGATGGGCGTCGAAGATCTCGACGACGCGCGTTTCCCGTTCCTCGCCGCGGAGGTGCGGCTCCTGGAGCGCGCCGTCGCCAGCGACTTTCCGACGCTCGGGGTGTGCCTCGGCTCCCAACTCCTGGCGCACGCGGCCGGGGCGCGGGTGTACCCGGCGACGCTCGGCGAGCCGCCCGTCCGGGTGCGCGAGGTCGGCTGGGGCGCGGTGCACTTCGTGGAGTCGCCCGCGCGCGAGCCGGTGCTCGCGGGGCTGAACTCCGCGGAGACGGTGCTGCACTGGCACGGCGATACCTTCGACCTGCCCCGGGGCGCTGTCCTGCTCGCTTCGACACTGGTCTGCAAACACCAGATGTTCCGGCTCGGAAGCCGCCAGTTCGCACTGCAGTTTCACCCCGAGGTCGAAAGCGGCGACGTCGAGGGGTGGCTCGAGGCGGACGCCGACTACGTCCTCGGCGCGCTCGGTCCGAACGGGCGCGCGCGCATCAGCGCCGACACGGAACGCTGCATGCCGGAGCTGCGCGAGCGAGGCGCCCGCCTGCTTTCGAACATCGTCTCATTCTGGACCTGAGCGCGAGCGCTCAAAACCGCTATTCTCCCCGCCGATGCGGCTCGAGGAGCCACGGAGGGCAGCCGAGGACGACGCGCCGGCGTGGCGCGAACAGCTCGCGCGCCGTCTGATCCGGGGCTTTTTCGTGGCGTACGCGGCGAGTGTACCGCTGCTCTGGTTCGAGCTGCAGGGGCGGCGCGAGCGCATCGTGCTCACGACGATCGGCCTCGTCGTGGCGAGCGCGCTCGGCTTCGCGACGCTCACCGGCAAGCCGAGCGGCCGCGCGCGCGGCTGGTTCCTGGGCGTTCCCGCCGCGCTCACTTCGATCGCCGCGTACGCGACCATCGGCTTTCTCGCAGGCCCGGGCGTCCTGCTCACGCTCACGCTGATGCTCACCGGGCTTCTCTTCGGCCGGGTCGCGATGCTGGTGGTGATGCTGAGCTGCGGCGCAGCGATCGGCGTCATCGGCTGGGCCATGGTGAACGGCGTTCTGCCGCCCCCGAACCCGGCCGACGTCTCGATGACGAACGCGCTGCCGTGGATCCGGACCCTGGCCGTGACGTTCCTCGGCGTGGTGCTGTTCGGCATGATGATGGTGGCGGTGGTTCAGCGCATCGAGCGTTCGCTCGAGCTCTCTCGCCTGGAAACCGCGCGCCGCGAGCAAGCCGAGCGCGCCCGCGCGGAGGCCGAAATCGTGGCCCTCGAGGCCAAGCAGATGGAGACCATCGGCCGGCTCGCCGCGGGAGTCGCGCACGACTTCAACAACAACCTGACGGCGATCATCGGCGCCGCCGAGCTCCTGAAGTTCGAGCTCCCCGACGACCCGGGCGCGCGCGAGCTCGCCGACGGCATCCTGCAATCGTCGCACCGTGCCGCCGATCTCACGCGCCAGCTCCTCGCCTATTCGCGGCGCGCGCAGATGCTCAAGTCGCCGACCGACCTGCACCGCATCCTCGAAGAGGCGGTCTCGTTCGCGCGCCGCTCGATCGATCCCAAGGTGCACATCGTCACCGCGCTCGGCGCCGAGCACCCGACGGTCGCGGCCGACGCCGCGCTCCTGCAGAGCGCGATCCTGAACCTGCTCGTGAACGCCCGCGACGCGATGCCCGACGGCGGCACGCTCACCGTCTCCACCACCTCGATCGAGATCCCGCCTGGCGGAGAGAGCACGCCGCCGCCGGGCCCAGCCGTACTGCTCGAGGTGCTCGACACCGGACGCGGCATCGAGAGCAGCCTTCTGCCTCAGATCTTCGACCCGTTCTTCACCACCAAGCCGGTCGGCAGGGGCACCGGCCTCGGGCTTGCAGCGGTGGCGGGCACCGTCAAATCGCACCAGGGCCGGATCGAGGTGGAAAGCGACGTCGGCCTCGGCACCGCGTTTCGCATCTACCTGCCTTGTACCGAGCCGGAGCCGGGGACGGCGCCGCTCGCGAGCAGCGCGCTCGCGCGCGGCACGGGCGAAATCTTGCTCGTCGAGGACGACGCGATGGTGGGCCTCGCGGCGGTCGCGACGCTGCGCTCGCTCGGCTACGAAGTGACGCACGCCTCCGACGGCAGCCGCGCCATCGAGCTCGTGCGCGAAACGCCGCAGCGCTTTCGGCTCGTGCTGTTGGACCTGCGTATGCCGGGCCTGAGCGGTGAGGCGACCTTCGACGCGCTCTTGGAAATCGCGCCGCGCCTGCCGATCCTGATCTGGTCGGGCTACGCCGCCGAGCAGGACGTGGAAGGCATGCTGCGCCGCGGGGCTGCCGGCTTCGTGCAGAAGCCGTATCGCGTCGCAGAGCTCAGCCAGGCGATCGCGGACGCGATCCAAGCGGCGCGAAAGTCCGCTTGAGTCACGCCGGCTCGCCCTGCCGCCCTCGATCGCTCACGGGGAAGAGCGCGACTGATTGTACTCGTTCCAGCTCGCTACGAAGGGCGGGAGCGCCGGGGAGGGGCCGCTGAGCTCGAGCAGCTCCAGCACCTCGGCGGTCGTCGCCTTTCCGCCCGATTTTTTCAAGACCCGGGATCGGATCAGAGCCTCTGCGACCACCTCGTCGCTGCGGAAGAACGTGTGCGCGATCAGAAACGCATGCTCGTCCCAACCGAGCACCCGCGTTTCTACCTCGAAGCGTTGAAAGAGCGTGAGGGAGCGACGAAAGCGAATCGTTTCCGCGGCGACCACGGCAAAGAACCCGTGTGCCCGAAACTTCGCGAACGCGCCCGAGCGCAGCATCAGATCGACGCGCGCCGCGTCGAGCATCGAAAGGTAGACACCGTTGTTGACGTGAAGGAGCACGTCGAGATCGCCCGGCCAGACGCGGAAGGGCGTGCGGCAGGGCCCGAGCGCGGGGACGCGGGAGCGGAAGCGCGCGGCGAGGGTTCCGAGAAGAAGTCGGAAGAAAAGATTCACGGGACGGCGGACGCATCATCCTCGAATCCACGGGAACTCCGCCGCCCCGAGCCTGCAAATTCACGAAGAGACACGCGGGGCCAGGAAACGTCACGAGCGCGTGGTGGAACTTTTCCAAAGTTTCGGGTACTTAGGTACCATGGTTGCAAGAATCCCTCGCAGACCCGAAGTTCCGGGCGCGCCAGGCATGAGCTTGCCCGAGCCGGAGTCGCGCCGCAGCGTGCGCGAGATCCCACTCACCATTCCGACGGAAGACGACGAGCCTACGAAGCCGCTCGCTGCGATTCCGCCGTCCGGCGTCGTGATCAAAAAGAGCAGCCTGACCGTGCGTCATCTCAGCAAGGCGGAAGCGGGGCAACTTGCCCTGATCATCGCTGCTTGGGAGGGTGCCGAGTCGAAGGATCGCAACCTACTCGCCGAGTTCGCCAAGCGTCTCGCCGCGAACCAGCGCCTCACGAGCCAACTGACGCGACTGATCGACGAAGAGTGACCGCCCGCGCGCGGCTGCCACGAGCGACCGCGTGTGATACGCCATCCCGCATGACGGCGGGTGCAGAGCTTCCCGAGGGAGAGGCCGTGCTCTTCGACGGCGTGGGCGTGCTCAGGCGCGGCGACCTCTGCCTCGTCGTCTATCAGAAGGCTGCTCGCATCGAGCGGACGCGCTGGCTCTTCGACAGCATCGACACCGTCCTCGCGCGGACCGACGGCGACATCATGGGCTTCCTGATCGTCCTCCCCACGTCCGATCCGCCCGACGGCGCCACGCGCCAGGAAAACCTCGCCCGCATCCGCCGGATCGGCCCCCGCCTGCGGTGCCTCGTCACCACCCCCATCGGCAACGCCTTCAAAATCGGCGTCGTCCGCACCGTCCTGCGCGGCCTCAACACCATGCTCGGCTACGCCGGCACGCGCTTCGTCACCGACACCGTCGAAGAGGGCCTCACGCGCCTGCTGGAAGCGAAGAGCGCGCTCACTCCTACCGCCGATCAGATCCTTCTGGTCATCACCACCCTTTACGTCGCGCTCGGAGAACCTGAACCGAGGTTCCCGAAGGTGCGCCCCGGACACGGACCGTCGATGCCGCCGCGCTGAGCGCCGCCGCACTCCGCCAGGAGCGTCGACTTACCCGGAGGCCTCTGAGCAACTGGTGCCTCTACCGCTCCAGAGTTTGTGTATACATTTTTTGAGGCAGCGAAACCCCACCCGTACAGGTTGCCCGAATCAAGGGCTGACCTTGCTCGCCACCACGAGGCTCGCGAGATCTTTTGACCGAGGCACGAACCCTGCCCGCCGCCTCCATCGTGCCCGCCTCCCGCATCGGTCCTGCTATTTCTTTGCGGAGGAGGAGGGATTCGAACCCACGGTAGCCTTTCGACTACGCCGGTTTTCAAAACCGGTGCCTTAAACCGCTCGGCCACTCCTCCAAGTACCTGGAGACGCGCGGGAATTTGGTGGATTCGCGGGTCACGGTCAAGGCAAGCGGCGTGGGCCTGTTACCCGTACCGCGACTGACCGGACGTTCGCGCGTCGGCCGCGGCAGTGTCCGGTCAGCGCGACACAGACGTCTTTCGGCCTTTTTGCTGCCTAGTCGTGTGGGTCGCTCGACGGCACGCTCGTTGCTCTCCGCCTCTCGCCCTCAACGTGGGGACATGGAGGAAAGATCATGAGAACCAAATATCTACTGGCAGCAACGGCACTTCTTTCGGCGGCGACGGCGTCGCTGACGAACGAGGCGCGCGCAGACATCGTCGGGTCGAACGTGCGCACCGTGGGCACCGGCGAAATTTCCGCGACGATCGAACAGAAAGGCGGCGTCGTCGACTTGTTCGCGACGAGGCTAGGCATCGCCTCGTACAACGATTTGTGGGTCAGGACGAAGCTCTTCAGCAAGAACACCGAACTCATCCACAGCTATGCTTCTGCAAGTGCCCTGCACCTGCGCCCAGGCTCGAGCACGTACGAGGAGGACGCCACGGCCTATGTCTTCATCGACGGCAAGATGGTCGGCCCCGTCCGCACCACGTGCTACACGCGCGACACCTGCTCCGAGGCTACACAGAACTTCGAGAAGACCCTCGGGTCGGTCAGCAAGACCTATTCGGTCACCGGCCCCATCAGCCTGACGGTGACCGGATCGATCAATGCTGCGG